>CAMLFV010000088.1 GCA_946479395.1 uncultured Flavobacterium sp.
TTTTGCAATACAATCCAAATTTATTTTTTACTTTTTTTTCTATGAACGTGGCTTTCGTTACTCTGAAAGCGGTTGCAAATATAGTACTGTTTTTTTGAACTTTGCAAATGGTTTTGCAAAGTTTTTGAAAGTTTTTTGTAAAAGACTGAATATGTGTTGGATGCCGGGTGTTGGATGCCGGGTGTTTGGCTAAAGCCTGGTTTAAATTGTCATTCATCATCGAGCTAAAGCCCGACGCTATTGATTTGTTTTATTTTTTTACCACAGATGACACAGATTTGCGCGGATTTATTTTAGTGTTTGGCTAAAGCCTAATCAAAATTTAACAACAACCATCGAACTAAAGTTCGAGGTAATTCATTCTTCCAAAAGGATTTAAAACTTAAAACCTTAAACTTTAAATCATTTAACCACGGATTGACGGATTTTCACAAATTTTACTTTATAATTAAAAATCCACAACTTAGAACCTACAACTTAGAACCTACAACTTAGAACCTACAACTTAGAACCTACAACTTAGAACTTACAACTTACAACTTGAAACTTTAAACTAAAAGTTGCGTTAGGGACAGCAGCGGATAGCCCGCAGTGAGGAGGTACGACGAGCGAGGACTTGCAGCGAATAGCCCGACCCGACTGTTTACTGCAACTGTTAATTTGTCTGAATGGTGAAGTTTCTTAAATTTTGTATTGAAACCGGATGGAAGGGTAACGCCAAAAAACAAAAAAATCCCGATAGGAAAACCTACCGGGATTGATTTATTAGAAAAACTTGATTAGTTTTTACCTTCCATTTTGGCTTTTAATTCTGCTAAAGCGTCGATATCTCCTAAAGTTGTTTTTTCGTTTGCAGCGTTGTTTGCAGCAGCTTTTTCTTCTGAAGCTTTGAAGTTTTTCTCTTCTTCTTCACGGAATGTTGCTGTGTGAGAAGCTACAACTCTTTTGAATTCTTTGTTGAATTCGATAACTTTGAAATCTGCTGTATCGCCTTTTTTCAATTTTTTACCGTCTTCTTTCTCTAAATGACGAGTTGGAATGAATGCAACCACATCTTCTTCGAAGTTTACAGTTGCACCTTTATCGTTTAAGTCTGCAATTGTTCCGTTGTGAACTGTACCTACACCGTAAGCTGCTTCGTGCGCATCCCATGGGTTATCGGTAGTTTGCTTATGACCTAAAGATAATTTACGACCTTCAACATCTAATTCTAAAACAACAACATCTAACTTGTCGCCTACGTTAACAAATTCTGATGGATGTTTGATTTTCTTAGTCCAAGATAAATCAGAGATATAAACTAAACCGTCGATACCTTCTTCTAATTCAACAAAAACACCAAAGTTTGTGAAGTTACGAACTGTACCTGTGTGTTTAGAACCTACTGGGTATTTAGATGTAATATCTGTCCAAGGATCGTTAGATAATTGTTTGATACCTAAAGACATTTTACGCTCTTCACGATCTAATGTTAAGATAACTGCTTCTACTTCATCTCCGATTTTTACGAAATCTTGAGCTGAACGTAAATGCGTTGACCATGACATTTCTGAAACGTGGATTAAACCTTCTACGCCTTCTGCAACTTCGATAAATGCACCGTAATCAGCTAAAACAACTACTTTACCTTTTACTTTGTCACCAACGTTTAAGTTAGCATCTAAAGCATCCCATGGATGAGCGTTTAATTGTTTTAAACCTAATTGGATACGTGTTTTCTCGTCATCGAAATCTAAGATTACAACGTTTAATTTTTGGTCTAATTCTAATACTTCAGATGGGTGGTTGATACGAGACCAAGATAAGTCTGTAATGTGGATTAATCCGTCAACACCACCTAAATCAATGAATACACCGTATGAAGTAATGTTTTTAACAACACCTTCTAATACTTGACCTTTTTCTAACTGACCGATGATTTCTTTTTTCTGAACTTCGATATCAGCTTCGATTAATGCTTTGTGAGAAACTACTACGTTTTTGAATTCGTGGTTGATTTTAACAACTTTAAATTCCATAGTTTTGTTTACGTATTGATCGTAATCGCGGATTGGTTTCACATCGATTTGAGATCCTGGTAAGAATGCTTCGATACCGAATACGTCAACGATCATACCACCTTTAGTTCTGCATTTAACAAAACCGTTAACGATTTCGCCTGTATCATGAGCTGCGATAACGCGATCCCAAGCTTTGATTGTACGAGCTTTACGGTGAGATAATACTAATTGACCGTTTTTATCTTCGCGAACGTCGATTAAAACTTCTACTTTATCACCAACTTTTAAGTTAGGATTGTAACGGAATTCGTTTAAAGAAATAACACCTTCAGATTTAGCGTTGATATCAACGATTGCATCTCTGTCTGTGATTCTTACTACTACACCTTCTACAACTTCTTCCTCACCAGTTGAGATAAACGTTTTTTCTACTAAATCTTCGAATTCTTGTAAGTTTTGAGCATCAACTGCGTCAATACCGTTTTCATAACTTTCCCAATTGAAAGTATCTAAGAATTCTTTTGCGTTTTGTGTTTGTTCAGACATGTCTGATAATAAATTTGTATTCTGTTTATTTAAGAATTGTAATGAAGTTTTAAACAGAAGTTGTTATTGATTTGTGTTTTAACCTTTTAGCCAATTCTTTATCTTCTACTAAAAAGTGGTGCAAATTTACGTTGTTTTTTTTTATCTTCCTAAAAATCAATAAAAAAAGTCTGAATTTAAATTCAGACTTTTAGTTATTTAGAAATTTGTTGTTAAGTTTAAGGTAACTCCGTTTGATTCTGGTACATATCTACATACACCACCTACACACATTAAACCACCTCGTTGACGACCATAATTTACAGCGATACGGGTTGCGCCTTTAGAAAAACTACCACCAACGCTGTAATAATGAATACGGCTTTCAGCGTGTGAATTGCCATAATTGTACATATCTGTAACATAAATACTAAACATGGTATTAGGAACATATTCTAACAAAGCTGCTCCCCAATCTCCTTTATCTGCAGAAGCCCACATGTTTTGTAGTTGTAAACGTACCGAACTGGTTTCAGAAAAATTATACAAAGCTTCAACGCTTACAATATCGGTTTTTACATCATCGAACTTTCCTTCTAAAACAGGTGCGTTGTAGTATTGATTCATGTACATTGTAATGGTTTGAAAAGTTGGAGACCATCTTTTTCTTACTTCTACAGCAATGTCAGAATAATATTTTTCTCCAAATTTCAAGAACTCATCCTCTAGTTTATTATTAGAAAAATCATAGGTTGATTTTAAACCTCCCCAATAAGATCCGTTTACCGCTAAATGTGTTCCATACTTACCACCTAATTTAGTTCCTTCTACAAAATCATAGTAAAAATCGTACTGCCCACCTATTTCACCGTTTCTTTTTTCAAACCAGTTAATTCCACCTTGCGCTTGATACACGTATATATTTTGTAGCGAAAAATCGTATTGTTTTGTTAATGCCGGAACATAATTTATTACACCTTTATTGTATTGGTTTCCTGCCAATTTTCTATCTGAATAAAATGTCATATTCTCCATTCTTCGAAGATTAACACTTGATCCAAAATTATCTTTGTTATACCCTAGATTAACCAATATAGCATTTCCTTCTAGAAATGATCCATCAATATAATCTTCATTGGCAATAACAATATCTTTTTGCTTGTGAATATATTCTGTACCAAAATTGAATCCGCCAATTCCTAAGTTAAATCTACCAGAAAAAGCATTGGTTAAATCATTTATACCTTCGTATTCTGTTACTTTTTCCTCATTTAATCTACCAACATAACTTGCTCCAAATCTTAAATCGGTATTTTCAAGCTTTAATGCATCTGCAGCATTAAACTCTAAATTAGTTCCTAATACATAACTATCGGAAAAATCGAATCCCATTCCAATACGTTGTTTACCACCTAAAGCAGTTAAATCGAGGTTTTTTGTTAAACGGAATTTCGCATTCATACCAAAAAGTGCGTTATTTATTCCTAATGCACGGTCTTCCCACGAACGCAAAATTAAACCGCTTCCAAATTGCTCGTAAAAATGACCCAAGGTAATATTAACTCCGTTTTCAATATCGTTATAGCGTGCGTAAATAGTACCTATGTTAACATCTTGTAAATCTGGATTGTAATTTATTATTGCTTTTGGATAGTAAGATTCTACCTGCGTACCAAACTCCCACTTGTTTTTAAAATAATCAACCTTTATATAAGTGTTAGATCTTAAACGATCTTCGGCTTCTTTTTCATCGATTTTAATCTTATCATCATCAAGATAATACTGATTATTTGATTCAATCCCTACACGTACTTGCGCATAAAAGAAAGACGACGTTAATAACGTCGCCGAAAGAATTATCTTTTTCATTGATTATTTTACACTAATTTTTTTTAATTCTTCTTCTATTTTGTTTTCAATTCCAGGAGTATAATTAGAATGTGTAAACATAACTTTTCCTTTATAAAGAATCATTGTATAAGGAACATTTACCACATTTATTGTTCTTTTAAGCTCTTGGTTGGTATCTAATAAAACTTGGTATTTCCACCCTTTTGAAGTTACCATAGGCTTCACACGATTAATGGTTTTAGAATCATCAATAGAAACTGCAACTAATTCTACACCATAATCTTTTTGCCATTGGGCATACTTCGTTTTAATCGCTTCTAACTCTCTTATACATGGACCACACCACGTTGCCCAAAAACTTACAATAACAGGTTTAGACGAGCTATTGTAATTTGCAATGTTTATAGATTTGTTATCAAGCCCTTTTAATGAAAGATTAGGTAATTTGTTCTGAGCAATTGCTATTGTTACAAACATCAAGCAAAAAGCTACTAATGATAAACGTAATTTCATGATATATTATCAGTTGTTTAAAAATTTAGTTTCAAAGCTAATAATAAAATAATTATCGAATAATTTTTTAATCATATTTTTTTTATTTTATTTTACGTCATATTAACTCAATATTAACAACATATTATGTTTACAAAAAAATTATTACCAGTTTTGCTATTTGGAATAGCATCATTAGGTTTTGTTGGATGTTCTAGTTCTGATGATAGTGAACCACAAAACACAGAAGTTGACTTTACAAAAGGAGATTTCAAACAAAAAGTATTAGTTGAAGATATTACATCTGTTAGTTGTATGTGGTGCCCATTAGGTACTATTGCAATTGATGGTATAGAAAAGTCTGAATACAAAGACAGGGTTATTGGTGTTGGTGTGCACGGAGATTTTAATCCAAGCAGTCTAAAAGATCCTTATGTACTTCCAGGATTGAACAAACTTACATCTGCTCTAAAAATGAGTGGTTGGCCTCATTTAAGTTTCGATAGAAATACTGCAATGAAAGGCACAGCATTTCAAAGTTTTTTAACACAAACAGCCGCTGGTGTTTATGAATTTACGCCTTCAAAATTTGAGACTTTTCAAAAGAATAATAAACTTTTAAATGAAGGATCGCCAATTGGTATTAAAATAGAATCTAACTTAGCTGCTACAAGTGGTAAAGTTGATGTTAGTTTAAAATTTAGCCAAAATATTAGCCAAGAACTAAAATATGTTGTTTATATACTTGAAGACGGCTTGGTATTTGCACAAGCAAATGCTACGGCTATGTATGGTAACAATACAGGTAACCCTGCATGGGCTGAGAATTTTGTTCACGATCATGTGGTACGCGCAACTAACAACTTTTTAGGAGAAACTATTGCAGCAGGGCAAACAACTGCAAACGAATTTAAAGCAACTGCAAATTTGACATATAAAACTGAAGATCTTTCTAAAGTTAGTGTAGTTGTTGCAGTTTTAGATAAAGATGGTAATGTAGTAAATGCACAAAAAGCAAAAGCGAATACTACACAAGATTACCAAATGAAATAATTTCATATATTTGTCAATATTAAAAAACTCAAACCTTTCGGTTTGAGTTTTTTATTTTCAAAACCTAAACTTCAATTGCACGTATTCTGCTTTTTTTTGGTTAATATTTAAATTACTTACCTGTATACCTATTAAACGTACCGAAGTTTTTAGATTACTTTGCTGTAACAATTCTAATGAAGTATCTAACAACAAATCAAAACTACTTATGTAATAGGGCAACGTTAAGCTTTTCGTTTGTAAATTAAAATCGCTATATTTTATTTTTAAAGTAATCGTTTTTCCGGAAAGATTTCTTTTTTGCAAACGGGTTGAAACTTCTTCGCAAACATCGGTTAGCTTTTCTTTTAAAGGAATGATCGATGTGTAATTTTCTCTAAACGTTAGTTCTGCTCCGATTGATTTTGGTAATCGATTTGGAACAACAGCCGAATTACTGATACCACGAGCTAATTGATAAAAATGAACACCAGAATTTCCAAAATGCTCATTAAAAAAATCTAGTGATTTTTGACGTAAATCGGCACCGGTGAAGATGCCCAAATGATACATTTTCTCGCACGTTTTTTTTCCAACACCAAAAAAGCGTTTAATTTCCAATGAATCTAAAAACGGAATGATTTCATCGGGTTTAATTGTTTTTTGCCCGTTTGGCTTGTTATAATCGCTTGCTATTTTTGCGAGGAATTTATTTATTGAAATTCCCGCTGAGGCTGTTAATCCGGTTGTTTGAAAAATTTTTTGTCGGATTTCTTCTGCCATTAACGTAGCACTTTTTAATCCTTTTTTATTAACGGTTACATCTAAAAAAGCTTCGTCTAACGATAAAGGTTCCACCAAATCGGTGTATTCTAAAAAAATCTGTCTTATTTGGTTTGATACTTCTTTGTATCGACTAAAACGCGGTTTTACAAAGATTAATTCCGGACATTTTTTTATTGCCAGCTTGCCGCTCATGGCACTCCGCACACCAAATTTTCTGGCTTCGTAGCTTGCTGCCGAGATCACGCCACGTTCTTCAGATCCGCCCACGGCAAGTGGTTTGCCTCTTAATTCAGGAAAATCTAACTGTTCTACCGAAGCGTAAAACGCATCCATATCGATATGAATTATTTTGCGATGCATTTGATTTGCTTCCATCACAAATTAAATCAATTAACAACAGACTCGACTTTTCTTTTACGCGGTGGAAAAAAGAAATGTAAAGGGTGTTTTTTAAAGTGTTTCCAAACCGATTTTTGCAGAGAAAAAACTTCGATCCACGGAATATTTCGTGATCGGAATGCCAAACCTAACGACAAACCAAAACTTACGATAAAGTTCATAAATCCTACAAAAAACAAACCTAAAGCGCACCATAACCAAGTTTCTAAAGTTAGCTGAAAATCGGCACCATAAGCGCCTAACGCAATGTTTCCACTCACAAACGTAATATGGCGGATATCTAAGTTCAATCCTAAAAAAATACCAATTGAATGCGTGCTTCCCATAAAAACACCAAACCAAAAATTAGAAATAATTCCCGGCCATTTTTTTTCTAACCAACCCGCCAATTTATTAGCTTTATAAGCGCCAATAGTCGATTTTAAAAACGGATTTTCCTGTATGCGGTAATACACCTGATTGTGTTTGTTTTTATTGGATACGTTTCCTGAAATAATTCCCGATAAAAAAAGGAAAACGCCCGCAATACCTGCATGAAAAATTGCCATAGAATGTACCGGACTGGCGTCTTTTAACAGCGTATGCCATTTGGTATCGGTAATGTTTATGCCGGTAATGCTGTCTATAATCCAAATTAAAAGCAATGCCACGCCAAAAGCCATGATAACGTTACCTACAAACGCAATGAACTGTGAACGGAACAAACGCGCAAATAATTTAGCAAAAGAGCTGTGCTGTTCGGTTGTTGATGTTATATTTTTTCTACCTTCTTCAATTGCTTTTATAATGGTCGATGCCGTCATTGCGGGTTGTTTGGTTGCTAAGGCAAATCCGCATAAATAAATTACAATGAAACCAAAGGCGTAGTTCATACTATACAAAAAGGCAAAACCGAAATCGCTTGTATCCGCCTTTGATAACAAAACTTTAAAAATACACAAGAAACCAACTACAAGCCCCGCCCCTATTGATGCTTTAAACATTGAAAAATATTCTTTGGCGGTTTCTGTGATATAATGCTCCCCTGTTTTGGCAGTATATTGCGTAATTTCATACGACACAACTTGCGTACTTTCTGCAATTAATTTGCTGATGTTATTTTTGTAGCAGTTGTATTCTATTAAGTTTAAAGATAACCTTACAGTGTTTTCGATACGATCTTGAGGTTTGTTTACAACCAAAAATTCCATTAAAATTTTAATTCGCTCTAACTGTTGTCTTATCCTAAGTAAACTTTGATTAACTTTTAAGGTAATGCCAAATGTTGCACTATTTTTATAAGCGTGCTTAATTAAATCAACACATTGCTTATACAAAATAACCATTTGTTTGTAGTTTAAATCGTTTGAGTCAACAAACTGTATTTCACCTTTTCGCAAACGGTTTTCAATCTCTAAAAATTCACTTTCAAAACCTAAAAACGGACTTCCCAAGTGGTTGTATTTCGGTATCATATTTAAAATACTTGTTTCCATAGAACGCCCGCTCATTCGCTGGGTTAAAAGTCCCATGGCATACAGTATTTCAGACAAAGCTCCGTCATCGGCTTTATCAAAACTATAAATGTCTTGAAGCTGCAAAATTTCCACCAACTCAATTAATTCGGTTAGCGGAATTTTATTGATCCACACAAAATCGTTCTCTTTATAAAAAACCTGGTTTAAAGCGTATTCCAGCGTATCTCTTTTAGGTTGATAAGGCAGCACTTTTGCTGAAACACGTTTTCTAATTTCATACAAAAAATCCGAATCCTGTAAAATACCAGCATCAGAAACCATTGTATGAAACGATCTGCCCGACAAAATATTTTTAAGATAATTGGCAAGAATTAGTCTGTGTTTATCAAATTCTATTAAATGATCCAGCAGTTCGCGCAAGGTAATATTGGCAACTGCTTTTGGTTTTTTTGGTCTAAAATATCTTACAAGTTCATACAAAAAATACAAGCCTTCTTGTAAAACTACTTGATCTTCTACAATGTATCTTGTAAAGATTTCGTTAATGTTTTTATAGCTAAACTGTTTTTTTATTAAACTCATAAACTCTTTTTTGCGATATTTGATTCTTTAAATAGAAAAAATCAATGTTAGAAATTGAAAGAAAATTCAGCGTTAAAAATACTACTTTTTTAGCGAATGCTAAAGAAAGCTACAAGATAACTCAAGGATATTTAAATACCGATAAAAACCGCACGGTTCGCGTACGTATTAAGGACAACAGGGGTTTTATAACGGTCAAAGGGATAAGTTCTACCGATGGTTTACAACGTTTTGAATGGGAAAAGGAGATTGACGTTAAAGAAGCTGAAGCACTTTTATTGCTTTGCGAAGATTTTGTGATTGATAAAACGCGTTACTTGTTTCCGTTTAACGATGTTGTTTTTGAAATTGATGTTTTTGAAGGCGCAAACAAAGGACTTGTAATTGCCGAAGTAGAACTGCAAACTACCGATCAGCAATTTGAAAAACCTGATTGGCTAGGCGAAGAATTAACAGGTGATGAACGTTTTTACAATGCGTATTTAAGCAATGTACCTTTTACTTCTTGGAATCGTTAATTAATTCTAACCTAACCTGAAGTTTACCTGCTTTTTTATCATGCGAAATAGCATCGAATGCTTTTTTGCTTAAATCGATTTCCAAACCTTTTGTAAACGGTCCACGGTCGTTAATTTCTACAATTACACTTTTATCATTTTCAATATTAGTAACTTTAACTTTGGTACCAAAACTTAGGGTTTTATGTGCTGCTGTTAGTTTATTGTTAGAGAAAATGGCACCGCTTGCTGTTTTTCTACCATTAAATTTGTTGTGGTAATAACATGCAAAAACCTCATCTTTAAATAATGAGGTTTTTGTATTTTTAGTATTACTTGCTGTTTTACAACTTGTAAAACCAAGCAATAATATAATAATTACAATACTATCTCGCAAATTCATTTAAATCTAAATCGTTTGGAACAGAAGTTACAATACTTAATTCTTCTTGAATTTCTAATTTTTTTTCTTCGTAATCGTCTGGTAAAACTTCTATTTTAACCGACAAGATTCCACGACCTTTGTGGCTAGCTAAATCCATAAAAGCGGTTTTGCTTAAATCTAATTTACGCCCTTTTACAAATGGCCCGCGATCGTTTATTTCTACAATTACTTCGCGATCGTTTCTTAAATTGGTAACGCGCACTTTGGTTCCAAAAGGTAAAGTTTTATGTGCTGCTGTGTATTTTTTATTGCTAAAAACTTCACCGCTTGCTGTTTTTCTTCCGTTGAATTTATCGTGATAATACGAAGCTTTTGTTTCTTCGTGAACTGTTTCAACTTCGTTTTCTAAAGATTCCAGTTCGGCATTTAATTTAACTAATTCGCTTTTTAAATCTGCTTCTTTTTCGTTTATTTTAGAAGAATCTTTCCCCAAATTATTAGCTGTTGTTTCTACATACGCTAATTCTTTCCCTACAACTGTTACATTGTTATCCGTCTCATTGTTTTTTGTTATAACACTGAACCCTGGTACTACAGTAAGTGTTATTAATCCTGCTAAAATTAATGAAAAATGCTTCTTCATAAATTGTAATTTAATTAAACTTCTTTTTTTCTTGTAAAGACAAGAGCATTCTTTTTCCTTTTTACGGAATTAAGAATCGAATTTTATAACCAAGCGCTCCAAGGAATTCTTGATAAAATCAAAATAGTTCCTAAAGCAAACATAATTCCAATTGATTTGAATTTTGCTTTGCTTGTAGTCATTTTTTTGTGGCGTGACCAACCAATTGTAATTAACACTACTGCAATAATATTAATTAGCGGGTGTTCTAAAGCATACAAT
>CAMLFV010000089.1 GCA_946479395.1 uncultured Flavobacterium sp.
ACGGTCAGTTTCATAATTTATCAAATACACCCGCTCTTTCAGAAGACACGAATTATTACAGTGTTATGAAAGAACTGCTGTTTTCTAAAATTGAACATACCAAACCTACTGACAGCATTCCTTGTGTGAACACGAATTTGTTAGAAAAAACCATTGAAGAAGATTTTATGGTTTGGTTTGGGCATTCGTCTTACTACATGAAAATTGACGGGCAATCTTTTTTAATTGATCCTGTTTTAAGCAAAAATGCATCGCCTTTATATGGAACAAACACCGCCTTCGCTGGTGCTGATTTATTTACTTGTGAAGCACTGCCTAAAATTGATGTTTTGGTTTTAACGCACGATCATTACGATCATTTAGATTATTCGTCGTTTAAGAATATTAAAGATAAAGTAAGCAAAATTATTTGTCCGTTGGGTGTGGGCGAACATTTAGAATATTGGGGATTTCCTAAAGAAAATATTACCGAATTAGATTGGTATGAAGATGCATATGTAACCGACTCTATAAAAATTACCGCAACACCGGCACGCCATTTTTCGGGCAGAAGCTTTAAACGAAATACCACTTTATGGGCATCGTACGTGTTGCAAACAAAAAATCTGAAATTATATTTAGGTGGCGATAGTGGTTACGATACGCATTTTAAAGAAATTGCTACAAAATACGGTCCGTTTGATTTAGCAATTCTAGAAAACGGACAGTACGATAAAAAATGGAAATACATACACATGATGCCTGAAGAAGTTGTACAAGCAAGTAACGATTTACAGGCAAAAAGATTTTTTCCGGTGCATAGTTCTAAATTTAAACTGGCAAACCACCCGTGGAAAGAACCGTTACAACGTGTTAGTATTGCAAGTACAAAACAAACATCATCACAATTAATTACTCCTAAAATTGGCGAAGTAATCTACTTAAACCAACAAGATCAGGTTTTTGAAAAATGGTGGGAACAGGTTAATTAAATATAACCTATAATGCATTATAAAATTCCCAAAGATGCACAGATTTTTATATTACTTTTAGCAAATCATAAAAATGACTCCTCTTTAATGAATGCGTTGCATTCAAAATCTGTAAAAATTAATACATAGTATCATTAATTTGTAAAATTATATCTGTGGTAATAAAACAAATTAATGAATATCAATATTTTATATATTATTTGATAATATACTACGGGTTAATATAGTAAAAAAGTCGCTTTTGAAGCGACTTTAATTAATCATACTGTTGAACCAGTTCCATTACTTTCTTTTCTCTTTCTAACAAAATCAAACGTGTTCCTTCTAATTTATAATGGGTAACTTTTTCTAAAGCATCGGTAAAAACCTTTTCGTTTACACCGTCGCAAAACATTCTGGTTGAAGTAATATGGTTAAATTTCATAGTGTTTTGATACATTAACAACTGTCCATTGATTGCATTGCAAGCTGTGTTTCCTGAAAATACCGGCTGATTGATATCAATCTTAATAAAAGGTTTTTTGTACGGATACAAATCGGTAGCTTTAATTTTTCCGAAATAAATTTTATCTAAATACCAGTTTCCATTTAAAGTTACCTTATGAAACTTCATTTCCCCGGTTTCAGATTTTAAAATCAATACATTATTCTTCAATTCGTAAGATTTTACTTTTGTTAAATTACTTTTAAAATCTTCACTCTTCACTTTATTACAAGCCATCATGGTCGAAATAAAATCGGTAGGAAAACTAATTTCCTGATTTTTCTTTAAAACCGCTTTTCCGTTAATTCTGTTACAGCCATCGTATCCGTAAACCGTTAAATTTTCAGTACTTTCAAAAGTCAGCGTTGGCAATCCTTCTTTAAAATCCTTAGATAGATCCTTACTAAAACTCGCGCCGGCAAGCTCCCAGTTTCCGTTCAACAGCGTTTGATCTTCTTTAATTTCTTTCTTGGCAGCACACGAAACTATAAACGTAGCTGCGGTTAAAAGTAAAAATATCTTTTTCATATTCATTTTAATTTTGATAAAAATAAAAAAAGCTCCGCAAAACGCGAAGCTTTTAACTATTCGTTATGTAAAAAAGCTTGTCGTTCTAATAGCACTTCTTCACTTTCCACATGATTATCATCAGGAACACAACAATCAACCGGACAAACGGCTGCACATTGCGGCTCTTCGTGAAAACCTTTACATTCGGTACATTTTCCTGGAACAATGTAGTAAATATCGTCAGAAATCGGTGTTTGTGCATCTTCGGCATCTACTTCCGATCCATCTGGCAAAATCACTTTTCCGCTTAATTTTGTACCGTCTTTCCAGCGCCAGTCATCGGCACCTTCATAAATTGCAGTATTTGGGCATTCTGGTTCGCACGCCCCGCAATTTATACATTCATCGGTTATTATAATTGCCATAGCAAGGATTTTATTTAATTAATGTAACTTTGTACAAAAGTACTGCATAAACAATTTACAAACAAATCTATATGATTTTAGAAGATAAAAAACACGCATTTGTACAGTTAGGTGCATTTTTAAAACAGTTTACCCAACAACCTTACCAACAAAACCCGAGTGTATTGTTTAACGATTTGTTTTTTGAACCCTTTGTTTCGCTGATGAATCAATTGCACGAAAGCAACAGCTGGTTTAAACGCGAACAGTTAGAATTTGCATTTAAATCGTGGAGCGATGCTTTAACAAACGATAATTTAACCAAATGGTTGTCTGCATACAATTTAACCGAAGATAAATTAAAAACGATTGGTTTGATATTAGCAGGAAACATACCAATGGTTGGCTTTCACGATGTTTTATCGGTTTTAATTTCGGGGAACAAGGCGTTGATTAAATTATCAAGCAACGATGAGTTGTTGATTCCCGTTTTGTTGAAATACCTCAGCACCGTTGAACCGCAATTTAAATATCGCTACGAAATCACAAAAGATAAATTGCAGCATTTTGATGCTGTGATTGCTACAGGAAGCGATAATACGGCGAGATATTTTGATTATTATTTTGGGAAATATCCGAACATTATCCGTAAAAACCGAAATTCGGTTGCTGTTTTAAACGGCAGTGAATCTAAAGAGGATTTAATTGCTTTGGGCGAAGATATTTTTAGGTATTACGGTTTGGGTTGCAGAAATGTATCGAAGCTTTTTGTTCCGAAAGATTATAATTTCGACAACTTTTTTGAAGGAATGTTTGCTTACAAAGACATAATCGATGATGATAAATACGCCAATAATTACGATTACAACAAAGCGGTTTTTTTAATGAGTAATTTTAATTTGTTAGACAACGGATTTTTGACTATTAAAGAAGATACGTCGTACACCTCGCCTATTTCATCGGTTTTTTATGAGTTTTATACTGATTTAAATGATGTTGAAGAAAGGTTAAAAACAGATACTGACAAGATTCAATGTATTGTTTCTAATAATTTAGTCGCTAACAGCTTACCCTTTGGATCTACCCAAAAGCCGGAATTATGGAATTATGCCGACACTGTTGATACAATGAAATTTTTGTTATCTTTATAAAATAAATTTAAATTTTTAGAAAAAAATGATAGATCAAATTCAGCAGATTGTAAATCAGCTAACAGAGAAAGAAGTAGTGGGCAACAACAACATTTCTAACAATTTGGCAGGCGATGTAGCTAAAGAAACAGGTAGTTCTTTAATGGAAGGATTGCAGAATGCGGTTTCGGGTGGTAACATGAGCGAATTAATGAATATGTTTGGCGGTAGCGATGCAAACTCGTTAACAAGCAACCCAATTGTAAAAAACATTATTGAATCGTTAACATCTAAATTAGGTGCTAATGTTGGTTTAGATGCGGGCACATCGGGCAGTTTTGCAAGCAGCATTATCCCACAAATTTTAAGCATGGTTATGGGCAAAGCTAAAAGTGGCGATTTCAATATTACCGATATTTTAGGATCGTTAACTGGTGGAAACGCAACTTCAATGTTAGACCAAAACGGTGATGGTAAATTAGGTATCGACGATGCTATAAGCGCAGTTAAAAACGGTAATCTTGGCGATCTTTTAGGTGGATTTTTTAAGAAGTAACATTCTTTAGATAAAAGAGAATAGATGAAAGAGGAAAGAATTCCATTTTTTATCTACATTTATACTAAAAGCCCAACGTAATGCTGGGCTTTTGTTTTTACTATTAAACTCTGCCAAAGTTTGAAACTTTGGCAGAGTTATTTAAAATTGTAATAACTATATTTTAGATTGTATCAAATATACATTTTTAAAATTTTTCTTACCCTGACATTTTCTCTCCATCGCCTTTTTTAAGTTTTGTAAAGGTTAAGCTTGATAATGCTGTTAAAATCGCCAATGTTATTAAGGTTAAATGAAAAGCGGTTACTAAATCACCGTGGTAAAAATCCATTTTGTCTTTATAGAAAGCTAAAACCAATGCAGCAATAGATATTCCGAAACTTATTGATAGTTGCTGCATTATTGCCAATAAACTGTTTCCACCACTTGCCTGATCGTCGTTTAAATCGGCTAATGAAATGGTGTTCATCGCCGTCATTTGTATCGATGTAAATGCTCCGTAAGCAATCATTAGTAAAATATAATACATTAGCGGTGTATCTTTTTGCATAAAACTAAAAACAAAGATAATTACCGCTAAAAACAAAGTGTTGCTTATTAAAATGTTTCGATAACCGAAATACTTTACCAAACGAACGATCCATGGTTTTATGGCAATAGTCGTTAATGCCGATGGTAACAGCATCATGCCTGCTTTTGATGCCGAAAATCCAAAACCTACCTGCATCATCAAAGGTAACAGAAACGGCAACCCGCTTATACCAAAACGGGTTATTAAACTACCCAACAAGCCAATTCGAAGTGTTCTAATTTTAAAAAGATTTAAATCGATAATTGGTTTCGGTGTTTTTTTGAAATGTCTGTAATACAGCACAAATAATAAAACTGCTGCTGCAACCAACCCCAAAACCAAAGAATAATGATTGATACCTACACTGCTTACTTCTAACGCAAAGGTTACCAAAACCAATGCGGTGCTGAAATAAATCAAGCCTAAAATATCGAATTTACCAACGGTATTTTTAAAGTTCGGCATAATTTTAAATGCTAGAATAATTCCTAAAATACCCACGGGCAGATTTACTAAAAAGATCCAATGCCAGGAAAAATTATCAGATAAAAATCCGCCTAAACTCGGTCCAACAACCAATCCTAACAATCCCGGAATGGTTATGTAGTTCATTATTTTCAGCAATTGATTTCTTGGATACTGATATAAAATCGCCAATCGGGCAATAGGTACCATCATAGATCCGCCAATAGCCTGAAGAATGCGTGATAAATTTAGTGTAAGTAAATCGACAGATATCGCACAAAAGAAAGATCCCAATGTAAACAAAAACACCGCAAACATAAACATGCGTTTGGTTCCAAATTTATCCGAAAGCCAACCCGAAAGTGGTATAAACAACGCCAGCGTAAGCGTATAACTCACAATTACCGACTGCATTTCTAACGGCGAATAATTCATATCGGCAGCAATGCTTGGTAACGATGTGTTAAGTATGGTACCGTCTAACGACTGCATAAACATGGCTACGGCAGCAACCAGTGGCAAGTATTTTTCGTAAGGCGATGAATTTTCTTTTATCATCCTAACATATATATATTGTGAGAGATTTATTTTATTGAAAAATAAAACAGAACGAAAAGAATTCCGTTCTGTTTATAAGATATAAAGTTACTAAATATTATTCTAAATGCTTACATACTATTTCACACTTTCTACAAGTCTAACAAATTCGACTTTGTAACCATCTTTATCATTTTTTATGCCTTGTTTGGCAAGATCAACAATATGACTGGTTTCTTTATCTGTTATCAGTTTAGAATCGCGTAGTTTTAATCCGAACCAAGCTACCGAAGAAGCAAATTTAAAATCGGCAGACGCGTTTTTTAAATCAGTTGATTTATTTGCGATGGTCTGAACGGTTTCGATACTTTTATCTTCTTTAGGATTTTTGTAGCGGAACTTAACGGTTGCTAATTCGTTCTTATAGGTTTCCGTAGCTTTATTTTCGGTATATTTCAATTCGGTTGGTTGTTGGTAAAAATCGCTTTTCACACCGGCTGGAATCACTTCGTAAAGAGCTGTAACTGTATGACCGCTTCCTAATTCTCCTGCATCAATGGCATCGTTGGCAAAATCTTCGTTTCGCAATTTGCGCATTTCGTAACCAACCAATCGGTAGGCCTGAACGTGTGCTGGATTAAATTCAATCTGAATTTTCACATCCTTTGCAATGGCATACATGCTGCCTTTAAATTCTTTCCCTAAAAATCGGTTTGCTTCCTGAATGTTATCGATATACGCATAATTTCCGTTGCCTTTTTTAGAAAGCGTGATCATTTTACTGTCTTTGTAATTCCCCATTCCAAAACCAAGACAAGTTAAAAACACACCACTTTTACGTTTTTCTTCAATCAGTTCCTGCATTTCGTTGTCAGACGATTTTCCGATATTAAAATCGCCATCGGTTGCCAAAATAATACGGTTGTTTCCATTTTTAATAAAATGCTTCGCAGCCATTTCGTACGCAAGATCCAAACCTGCAGCACCCGAAGTTCCTCCGCCGGCACGCATGTTATCAATCGCATGAATGATTTTATTTTTTTCCGATGCCTTTGTAGGTTCCAGCAAAACACCCGTTCCGCTTGCATAATACACAATAGAAACTCGGTCGTCATCGCGCAATTCATTCAACAAAACCTTCATTGATTCCTTTAAAAGTGGTAGTTTGTTCACATAATCCATCGAACCGGAAACATCAACCAAGAAAACAAAATTAGATTTCGGTAATTTATCTGTCGGAATTTCTTTTCCCTGCAAACCGATTTTTAACAGTTTATGATTTTCGTTCCAAGGTGAATCGCTGTATTCGGTATTGATTGAAAACGGATGGCTGCCTGTTGGTTTTGGATAATCATACTTAAAAAAGTTGATCATTTCTTCGACACGCACAGCATCTTTTGGAACTTTTTGTCCGTTATTTATCAGTCTGCGAATGTTGGTGTACGCGGCATTATCAACATCAATAGAAAAAGTGGACACCGGATTTACACTGCTGCTCTCAAACAAATTTTCCTGATACGACTCATACGATTCCGAATCAACTTCGATTGGTTGAATGGTTTTTAAAGCTTCCTGTATCTGTAACGCTTCTTTTTTGCGTTGCTTTCTACTTTTTCTCTTTTTGGATTTATCGGTTTCTTGGGTACTGATATTAATAACACCATTTGCACCGCGATTTCCGTAAATAGCCGTTGCACCTGAATCTTTTAAAACGGTTACACTTTCGATATCGTTCGGATTCAAAGCGCGGAACTGTGCTGAGCTTGCAGGAACGCCGTCAATGACATACAATGGTTCTGTTGCAGTATTTATTGATCCGATTCCTCTTAAAATAAAAGAGGTGTTACCAGTTGCCGGCTGACCCGAACTTGTAGCAATATTCAATCCCGGAACTTGTCCTTGTAATGTTTGAATAAACGATGCATTTGGACGACCTTCGATTGTTTTTGATGTTACGGTACTTACTGCTGCGGTTGATGCTACTTTAGATGTTGTACGGTAGGTATCAACTACAATATCAGCTAAAGCAAAAGAATCGTCTTCAACCATAGTCACATTAAGTACATTACTATCTGAAACTGTTACGGTAACTGGTTTAAAACCCTCATAGACAACTTGAAGTTTTTCTCCCTTATTTGCGTTAAAACTGTATTCCCCTTCTTCCCCTGTATCTGTAACTAAATTAGTTCCTTTCAACATAATAGTTGCTCCGGGAATTGGATCACCATCTTGAGTTTTTACAACTCCTTTAATTGATTTTGATCTTTCCTCATTTCTTGAATTATCTCGACCTAAAACAGTCGCCTCGTTAAAATCTTTCTGTGTAGTTACCTCACTATTTTTTACTTCACGATCTTTTTTAGCTTCAACCTCTGTAAATTTAATATCGTTTGCTACCGATTTAGACGAATTTGAAACAGCTTCGTTTTTAGGCGGAAATTCATTTTTCTTCTGCTCAGCATTTGTTTCTTCTTTCTTTTCAACTTCTTCAAAAGCATAAACATCTTTTTGGGATGCTTTTTCTTCATCAAGAATTTCTTTACCTTTTCGCTCATCAATCACAATTCTTTGATTGTTTACGTTAGGCACATTCTCTTTATCGGGTGTGTTGTTCATTAGTTGAATTCCTACCGAAACAAAAACCAGCAACGCTGCTGCAATTCCGGCATATTTCCAGAAAGGAATTACTTTTTTAGTTTCATTTTGATCTAATTTCTGTTCGATTTTGTCCCAAACCTTATCCATATTCGGGAATGCTTGGGGTTCTTTTTCTTCCGACAGCTTGCGGAAGTATTTTTCTATATTTTTATCTTGATTTTCCATAGCTTTCAGGTGTTTGGTTGTAATATAATTCTATTAACTCTTTGAGTTTGGTGCGAGCTACATTGAGTTGCGATTTGGATGTTCCTTCTGAAACATTCAACTGTTCGGCAATTTCTTTGTGCGAATAACCTTCTATAGCAAACAAACAAAAGATGTTTTTAGCACCCTGTGGCAGGTAATCAAGTAGTTTTAACACATCTTGTTCGTTCAGCAATGCATCGTTTTCTTCGGCAGCAAAAGGCGGTACAGCCATATCGTCTACATAAATTTGTCGATCGGTTTTTCTACGAATAGTCAGCAAACATTGATTAATCACGATTCTTTTTGCCCAAACCTCAAAAGCAGCATTTTCTTTTAGCTGATCCATCTTCGTAAAAATGGTGTAAAAGGCATCTGCCAAGGCTTCCTCTATTTCAATATCCTGCTTTAAATACCTTTTGCACACGATATATAATCTGGGAGCCAACAGTTCGTACATCTGCCGTTGCGATGTACGATCCATTTTTCTGCACTGGTTTATTAAGTTTTCATCCATATAAATGTATCTTTCTTATAAAGAGTACCAAAACACCTGAAAGGTTGGGATAAGATATTGTTTTTTTTCTAAAATTTTTATTCTTTTTTAGAAATGGATGATTTTGAGAGGAGTTGTTAATTCGAATGGAAGTTTGAGTTTTAATAGTTTAAGTTACCGACAGGCATCAGCAACTTAAATTATGCGATTTTCTTTGCGATAAGTATTGTATGCATTTCAGATTCGGTTTCTGATCTTTTATAGGCTACTTTAAAAGTTTCTATTTCTTGAAATTTACTTTTGATTAGTTGCTCTTTTAACGCATTAAGATTGTGGTAATAAAAGTAAACTCTACCTGCGTTTCCTTCTTTAAAACCAGAATCTTTAGCATTGCCTTCAACGAAACTAAAATAAATTACGCCGTTGTTGTTCAACAATTCGCATGAATTATAGATAAGATCGTCACATTCGGTTTGTGAAAGATAAGGTAGGCAAAATCCTGCAATAATTCCATCGAATTTAGAGGTAAGTGTGTTCATTTCGCGCGTATCCATAACAACAAAATCAGCAGCAGGATTGTTCTTTTTTGCCAATTCAACCATATTCGGAGCAATATCAATCCCTAAAATATCAAAATCAGCATTTTTGTTTAAAAGATATTTGGTAATGTTACCGGGACCGCAGCCAATTTCCAACAATTTTGCATTTGGCTTCACTATGGCATCGCAGAAAAAATCGTAGGTGTTGTTGTACAAATCCAACTTCATGAACTTATCCTGATATAATTCGGCAATTTTATTCCACGTATTAAAAGTTTCTTTGTATTGATCCATTGGTATAGTTATTTATTATGTTTCCATTCGTGCTGCAATAAAGAATAGCAATCTGAATCTTCATGTTTACCGTTAACGATATAATCTTCTCTCATGGTGCCTTCTTTTACAAAACCGTGACGAAGCAGCAATTTAACCGACGGAATGTTCCAATTGGCAACCAATGCTTCTATTCTGTGCAGTTTTAAGATTGAAAATCCAAAATTTAAAACATAAGGCAATGCTTCAGTCATAAGACCTTTTTGTTTGTGGGAATCATTTTTTAAGGAATAAAATAATTCTGCCCGTGCATGCGTTTTATTCCATGTATGAAAACCACATTCGCCAATTGGCAAGTTTGTACTTCTATCGATCAATAAAAAGAAAAACATAGACAAACGATGCGTTTCCATTCCTTGGTCGTGCATGTTTTTATAGTGTGCATATCCATTTTCATCTACACCAAAAAAAATCATGATTTCTTCTTTGGTTTTGGTATGGAACAAATTGTGTATAATGGCAGGCGTAGTCGCTTTAAGAATTAGCCTGCTGGTAGTTATTTCTACACTGTTTAACATATTGTTGCTAAACTTATTACTGTGGTTATTGGGTAGGAATTTTAGACATATCCATAAAAAAGATTTCCCATGTATGACCATCGAAATCTTCTAATGTACGTTGTTGCATAAAACCGTAATCTCGCATTTCTGTCGGCTCTGTTCTGCCTGCGTTGATACCCGATTCCGTTATTATGTTCATCTCTTCTACATTGTTAACGGAAAGTGAAAAAAGACCGGCGATGTGCGATTTAGTATCGGCAATAGGTTTTGCTGTAAAAGACGAAAATTTTTCGTGCGATAGCAACATTATAAAAATAGTATCGCTCCAAACCATACATTTTCCGGTATCGTCTGAAAACTGCGGGTTGTTGGTAAAGCCCATTGCGGTGTAAAAATCCATTGATTGTTGAAGATCTTTTACTGCTAGATTAATAAAAATTTGTCTGTTCATTTTTTTCTAAATTTTTAAATCGATTATTTTTTAAG
>CAMLFV010000090.1 GCA_946479395.1 uncultured Flavobacterium sp.
TGTTTACGTACAGAAACGGTTGCATTGTTTTCTTCATCCTCGCCAATAATAAGCATAAACGGATACTTTTGCAATTCTGCTTCACGAATTTTCTTACCAATAGTTTCGTTTCGGTCATCAAGTTTGGCGCGAATTTCGTTATTTTCTAACAAATTTAAAACTTTTTTAGCATAATTTTCGTATTTCTCGCTCAAAGACAGGATAATAACTTGTTCTGGCATTAACCATAACGGGAAATGACCACCTGTATGTTCTAACAAAATAGCAATGAATCGTTCCATAGAACCAAATGGTGCACGGTGAATCATTACAGGACGGTGCAATTTATCGTCTGATCCTTTATAAGTTAAATCAAAACGTTCAGGTAAATTGTAATCTACCTGAATGGTTCCTAACTGCCAGCTACGCCCTAAAGCATCTTTCACCATGAAATCTAATTTAGGACCGTAAAAAGCTGCTTCACCAGACTCCACTACATAATTCAATCCTTTATCTTTTGCTGCACTAATGATCGCATTTTCTGCTTTTTCCCAATTTTCAACATTCCCAATGTATTTATCAGGATTGTCTAAATCGCGTACAGAAACTTGTGCTGTAAAGTTTTCAAAACCTAAAGATCCAAATACATACAGTACTAAATCGATTACTTTTTTGAATTCTTCATCTAACTGATCTGGTGTACAGAAAATATGTGCATCGTCTTGAGTAAATCCGCGAACACGAGTCAAACCATGTAATTCGCCCGATTGTTCGTAACGATAAACTGTTCCAAATTCTGCATAACGTTTTGGTAAATCTTTATAAGACCAAGGTTTTGCATTATAAATTTCGCAGTGGTGCGGACAGTTCATTGGTTTCAATAAAAACTCTTCGCCTTCTGCCGGTGTATGAATTGGTTGGAACGAATCGGCACCATATTTAGCATAGTGACCTGATGTTACATACAACTCTTTTTGACCTATGTGCGGAGTTACAACTTGCTCGTAACCTGCTTTCTTTTGTGCTTTGCGCAAAAATTGTTCTAAACGGTCGCGTAATGCGGCACCTTTTGGCAACCAT
Organism: uncultured Flavobacterium sp.; assembly: GCA_946479395.1. The sequence continues at coordinate 1,060 of CAMLFV010000090.1, forward strand.
AACGGTAAACCTTGACCCACACGTTGCGAGAAATGAAACAATTCTAATTCTTTACCTAATGTACGGTGATCGCGGCGTTTTGCTTCTTCGATCATTTCTAAATATTCGGTAAGATCTTTTTGTTTAGGGAACGATATACCGTAAACACGCGTTAACTGCTTGTTTTTTTCGTCACCACGCCAATAAGCGCCCGCAACAGAAAGAATTTTTGCAGCTTTTATAATTCCAGTATTTGGAATGTGCCCACCACGACATAAATCTGTAAACGTAGCGTGATCGCAGAAACTAATAGTTCCGTCTTCTAAATTTTGGATTAATTCTGTTTTGTACTCGTTATCCTTATATAATTCTAAAGCTGCTGCTTTTGTAGCAGATCGCATTTTAAACTCGTGCTTTTCTTTAGAAATTGCTAAAATTCTATCTTCAATTGCTTTGAAATCGTTTTCTGAAATTTTGTTCTCTCCGAAATCAACATCATAATAAAAACCATTTTCAATCGCTGGCCCAATAGTTAATTTAATACCCGGATACATTTCTTGCAACGCCTGCGCCATAACGTGCGATGTAGAGTGCCAGAAAGCTTTTTTACCATCGGCATCGTTCCAAGTGTATAACGTTAAACTACCATCGGTGGTTAAAGGCGTAACCGTTTCAACGGTTGTACCGTTAAAGTTTGCTGAAATTACGTTACGTGCTAAACCTTCGCTTATACTTAAAGCGACATCGTGCGGAGTTACGCCTGAAGCATATTCGCGCACCGAACCATCTGGTAATGTTATTTTAATCATCTTACTATTGAAATTTATCACGCAAATATACTAAAGAAATATTTTACGTTAACAAAAAATAGTACGCTTTCATTATGAAATGTTGTAGTTTTTGCTTTATTTCGTTGTTGTAATGGTTAAGAAGCATTCTATTAAAGTTATCAGGTACAAAAATCAGTTTAAAAGCAACTGGGATGATTTTGTAAACGAAGCAAAAAACGGCATTTTTTTGTTTCAGCGTGATTTTATGGAATATCACAGCGACCGATTTGATGATTTTTCGCTGCTATTTTTTTCAGATGATGAATTGGTTGCTTTGTTGCCAGCTTGTAAGATTGATACGGTTTGTTATAGTCACAAAGGATTGACGTATGGAAGTTTGATCGTAAAAAAAGAATGTAAGTTTCATTTGTATAAAGAGATTTTTACAGCGTTGATTGATTTTTTAAAGGATCAAAATTTTACTGAATTGATCATAAAAACAATACCATCAATTTATTGTGAAGCAGGAAATGACGAATTGCCGTTTTTGCATCAGCTTTACGAAGGTTCTATTGAAATGAATATAGGATCAGTTATTTATAACAGAAAAGAAATTGTTTTTTCAAAATCGATTATTCGAAATGCAAAAAATGCTCAGAAGAAGGGCATCGAAATAAGAAAATCGAATGATTTTAAAACTTTTTGGAATGATTTACTGTTGCCAAGGTTAGAAGAACGTTTTAATAAAAAACCAATTCATTCATTAAATGAAATAATTTATCTGAAAGAACGTTTTCCTAATGAAATTGAATTATACGCAGCTTTTTTAAACGAAGAAATGATAGCTGGAACCATTTTATTCAACAATAAAATTTTTTTAAAATCGCAATATATCGCAAGTAAATCAAGCTATAATAAATTGGGCGGCTTAGATTTACTTCATTATGAAATTATTAAAGATTTAAATAACGATTATTTTGATTTCGGAACATCGTCTGAAGATTTTTCAACTGCCGAAAACTCTAATTTGTTAGCATGGAAAGAGCAGTTTGGTGCGCGAACTATTGTATTTCCAACATATACCTTTAAAATTAACCAACCAAAAATATGATTCCGTATTTAAATTTAAAGAAATTGAATGAGCCTTATCAGGATGCATTTCTTGAGAAAACGAAATTGTTTTTTAACAAAGGACATTATATTTTAGGTGACGAAGTGTTGAAATTTGAAGAAGAATTTGCTGACTATTGCAATGTTTCGCACTGTATCGGCGTTGGAAATGGTTTAGACGCATTGGTTTTAATTTTTAAAGCGTATTTGGAATTAGGTATTTTAAAGGAAGGTGATGAAGTTATTGTGCCCGCAAATACGTACATAGCCAGTATTTTAGCAATTATGAATGCAGGTTTAACTCCAAAATTGGTCGATACAAATTTACTGAACTACAATTTAACGTTAGATGTTTTACAACAACAAGTAACACAACATACTAAAGCGGTTTTAATGGTGCATTTGTACGGGCAAGTAAACGATGCTTTGAAAATTAAGACTTTTTGTAAAGATTTTGGCTTGTTGCTAATTGAAGATGCTGCACAAGCACATGGAGCAACGGCTGATAATATGAAAGCAGGAAGTATTGGAGATGCTGTCGGATTTAGTTTTTATCCCGGGAAAAATTTAGGATGTGTGGGCGATGGCGGTGCTGTTACAACAAATAATACCAAGCTAGCGAATTGTATTCGTAGTTTACGCAATTACGGATCTGAATTAAAATACCACAATATTTACAAAGGAATAAACTCGAGATTAGATGAGTTACAAGCTACTTTTTTACGTTTGAAATTACCCGATTTGGATTTTGACAACAAAACACGACAAGGAATAGCAAAAAGATATCTTTCTGAAATTACAAATCCGTTAATTGCTATGCCTTTTGTGACAGATTTTGAAGCGCATGTTTTTCATATTTTCCCCGTAAGAGTTGAAAATAGGGCAGACTTTCAAAATTATCTGTTGCAGCACGATATTCAAACTTTGATTCATTACCCCATTGCGCCGCATAAACAAGAAGCTATGCAGGAATTTCATGGTTTGCAATTTCCAATTTCAGAATTAATTCATCAGCAAATTGTAAGCATTCCGTTAAATCCGTCGTTAACTGTGGAAGAACAAGATTTTATTATTGAAAAAATAAATGGTTATTAATGATGGATATTTACGTAAAATCGTTTAATCGAGCCTATTTATTGCATATAACAATAGCCAGCATCTATCATTATCTAAATGGTTTTAGTGGAAGAATTGTTGTTTTAGACGATGGTACTCCACAGAAATATTTAGATAAAATTGTAGAACTATTTCCTGAAGTTCAAATTGTAAAATCACCTTATTACGAGCAGAAAAGTAAAGATATTTCTTTAAATAGAGTACCTGAAAAAGTTATTCCTGCTGATTTTTGGCGCGATGAAGTTTTAAAAGGATCCAAATATTTTATTCTCTTAGAAGACGATATGTGGTTTACACAACCAATAAATTATAAAGATTTTACAAGAGATGTTTATGATTTAAAAATGGATATGATTAAATTTTTATGGTTAAAAAACACAAATCTGATTTCTGATAATATCATTCAAAACACAGAGTATTTCAATATAGTTCAGCCAAAAGTTCTAACTAAAAATCCGTTTTTGTTTGATGCCATTTTTAGAACAAACAAATTCAAATTAGGAAGTTTAGTTACTAAATTATTCAATCATAAATTAGAACTTTTAAAATATTACCATTTATACATGGTTGCCGGTGGCGTTTTTTCTAAAAGATATTATGAAAATGCTTGGAAAACCTCGAAAAATAAAGTTGATGAATTGAATAATATCTCTAAGGTTTTACATAAATCTAATGTTTTTAAACTAGGAAATACTAAAACCGAAATTTTAAAGACCACAATTAAGTTTACAGCATCTGATATCGAAAAAGAAAATTTAATAAATTCATTAGATGTTTTTAAGTTTAATTCTATTTTAAATGAAGATTGGTATAATAATAAGAGTAATGAATCTATTAATTTTACAGACGATGTAAGTACTAAATGGATTAAAGATTGTTGTATGAATTCCGATATAAATTTTGAAGGTTGGCAGAATTGGTATAAGAATGTTAAGAAAAATTATGAACTTATGGGTTGTAATTTAGATTAAATGAAAGAAGAAAAACATTATAAAACACTATTTAAAGCTACTTCACTTTTTGGATTGGTCGAGGTTTTACGTTTACTTTTAAAAATTATAACAAATTGGGCAGCAAGTAATTTTCTAGGTACAAAAGGTTTTGGATTAGTTGGTTTAATTGAAAATACGGTTCAATTAATTAGTTCATTTTCAAGCTTGGGAATCAATTTTACAGGAGTTAGAGAAATCGCTGCCAATAAAACCAATGATATAGAATTTCACAAAACGATTAAAGCTGTAAGCCAGTTTTCTTTATTCACTGGAATTTTATCTGCTATAATATCTATTATTTTCGCCAGCAGAATAAGTCTTGAAACTTTTAAAACTACTGAATACTTTTATTGGTTTATTGCATTGTCCGTATATTTTGTTGCTACAAGCTACACACAAAGTAAAATTATTTATTTAGAAGGATCACAAAACTTTAAAAAGTTAGTTAATGTTAACATTATAGTTAATGTGTTAAATTCAATAATTGTATTAGCAGCCTATTATTTTTTTTATACTCAGGGAATTATAGTTGCAATGATTATCAATTCGTTAGTTGCATTGATATTTTATACAAAATTAAGTAGTATTCCAAAAACAAAAGTAGTATTAACACCTGCCGAAAGAAATGAATACTTTAAAAAGTTTATAAAATCGGGTAGTTTATTAGCTTTAAATACATCTATAGGTTTAGCCAGTTTTTATATAATACGTAAATATTTTATTGACATTAACGAAGAGGTTTTAAGTTTTTACAATGCTGGAAATCTAATGATTGTATCTTATTTAGGAATTATTTTTATAGCAATGGGCAAATTCTTTTTTCCTAAACTATCGCAATCAACTAAAGACTATAAACTATCAAACCAATTAATTAATAATCAGTTAGAATTAAGCTTACTAATTATTTTACCAGCAATTATTTTAATATATACTTTTGCAGATTTCTTTATTAAAACACTTTTTTCATCTGCATTTTTACCCATTTATGATATGCTTATTTTTGGATTGGCTTCAATTATTTTCCGCAGTTTTAATTATGCTGTTGGATATTTGCTTTTATCACATCAAAATTTTAAACAATACTTTTATATCAATGCGTTTAGCGATGTGTTAAACGCTGTTTTAACGATTATTTTTTATGAAGAATGGGGATTAATCGGAGTTGGATTTTCAACATTCTTAAACTATCTTCTTTCATCTATTTACATTTACTTTTATACAAATAAAAAATACTCTTTTAAAGTTTCTAACTTTGTAAAAAAGCAGTTTTTAGTTACATTCATTATAATTTCTATTGTACTATTAACAAATTTTATATTAGATAAATTGTATTTTACTATAATTTCCGTAAGTTTATTTATAATATCTGCAGTTTACAGTATAAAAAAGATTGATGAATATATTTTCGATTTTAAAATCAGTAAAAAAATAAAAACTTTATTTTGATTGATAAATTTAAACATTTTAGTAGTATAAGTTGGTATCAAACATTAAAAATAAACTTTAGGGCTTTTTCTTTTAAAGAAGCATCTTTGCTACCAATTATTGTTTATCGCGGATTTAAAATAGTAAAATTCAACGGAAAAATTATTTTAAAAACAAAGGCTAAATTTGGATTAATTGGTTTTGGACAGCCTTACGAAATATTCAAGCGAAAAAGAAATTGTGGCGAAGCTATAATAAACGGTTTACTCGAAATTAATGGCAGCGTTCAGTTTGGTTTAGATACTAAATTGTTTATTAAAGAAAATGCGGTTTTAAAATTAGGACACATAAATTCTTTTGCTAGTCGTACCGAAATAATCTGTTTTAAAAGTATATCAATTGGTAATTGGGTACAATTTGGAAACGATTGTTTAATTACAGACACCAATTTTCATGAGTTGAAAGACCTATCAACACAAACAAAACTTCCTATGAATAAAGATATAACAATAGGTTCTTATAATTTTGTAGGCGCGCGTTCTACAATAAAAGGAAATACTACAACAGCAGATAACTGTTTGGTAGGAACAAATTCTCTATTAAACAAAAATTATTTTTCTTTAGGAGAAAACATTATTTTAGGGGGGATTCCTGCTAAATTAATTAAAGAAAATATTGTACGTGATTGGGAAACTGAAAAAGAAAATTTAGAAAATTATCTAACCATTAAATTGTAAATGAGCAAAATAATTATACTTCCAAAAATTGAAGATCCAAGAGGGAATTTATCTGTTATTCAAGGTAATACAATTCCTTTTGAAATTAACCGCGTTTATTTTTTGTACGATGTTCCAAGCGGAGCCGAACGGGGCGGACATGCACATAAAAATCAGCAGGAATTTATAATTGCGGTTTCTGGTAGTTTTGAAGTGGTTTTAAATACAGGAACCGAAGAAAAAGTATATCATTTGTTTAAACCCAATGAAGGTTTGTATGTTCCTATAAATACTTGGCGCGAGTTGCGAAATTTTTCATCAGGATCGGTTTGTTTGGTTGTTTCTTCTGATGAGTTTGATGAAAGCGATTACATACGCGATTTTAATGATTTTAAGAATTATCTAAAATAATCGAACTCTACACTTTAATTCAATCATAGAAAACTTTAAAAGTTCTAACCATTGTTTGTTTTTAAAACATTGTTCCATGCTGTAATGAATTCTTTTCAGTAAAGCATTGTTTTCTGTTTTAGATGTATTTCTCACAATTGATTCAGTATAAATCTGTCGAAGCGATTTGTTTATTTTCTTGGAGAATTCATCGTTTTTATGAAACTGATTTCCCAAAGAATTTTCTAAAAATCTTTTTTCAACTAAAAAATCATCTAAAAATTTAATTTCATATATTTTGGAAAGTCGCAACCAATAATCTAAATCTTCAAAAAATAATTCTTCGTTATACCCTTTTAATAATTTAAAATGCTTTCGAGTAAACATAGACGCTACGGAACACATTACAATTCCGCCAGAAAGTAATCTTATATAATTGGTATTGTGTAATAATAAATCTGTAATTTTGTTTTCTTCATCAACTTCAAAATACGGTTTTGTTCGTATGCCGTAATCATTAATATGATACGCATTTCCAAAGATTAATCCCACATTATCAGTCTGCTTTGTAAAGAAATTTACCTGTTTTTCAATACAATCTTCAAGCAAAATATCATCTGCCGAAAAATCAATTAAATAAGTTCCTTTAGATTGTTTAAATCCATAATTAAAAGCTTTTGTAGAACTAACAGGTTCGGTGAATTTTATATATTTTATCGATGGATTTTTATCTGCTATCTTTGTAATAACATCTTGAGAATTGTCTGAACTTCCATTGTTAATAACAATTAATTCTATATTTTTATAGGTTTGATTTAATACCGAATTTATAGCTTGTTGCACAAAATTTTCGTGGTTAAAACAAATACAAATTACAGAAACAACAGGTAAAGACATTTTTTTAATTTACAGCAAAGATATTGGAAAAAAATAAAATAGCATTGGTTACTTATTCTTTATCGTCTGGCGGTTTGGAAAGGGTAGTGGCAAACAGTACTTTTTTGTTTGAAGAAATGGGCTACGATGTGCATTTATATGTTTTAGAGTCGAAAAATGATTATCCGTTTAAAGGAAACTTGCATCAGTACACTATTGATCAATTAGGATTTTTCTCCAAAATCAAAGCTTATTTAAATATTAAAAAATCAATCAAACAAAATAATTTTACTTTGGTTATCGATCATCGATACCGTTTAAATTGGATAACCGAAATTATTTGGCAAAAACTCATTTATAGCAAACAAAAAATTTTTAATTACATTCATAGTTCCAATATTGCTAATTATTTGTTTCATTCTAATATATTAAATCAATTTTTATTTAAAAACCGATTATTTATTTGTGTTTCAAATGGTATAGAGGAAAAAATTAAAAAACAATTTCCGTTTTTACATACACGAACCATTTATAATTTTGTTGATTTTAATGATGTTGAGCAAACCAAAGAACAACCTGAGAAGTACATTTTATCTATTGCCAGAATGGATCATGAAAATGTAAAACAGGTTGATGTTCTGTTAGAATGTTATGCAAAAAGTATCTTACCAAACAATAAAATACACTTGATTATTTTGGGAGATGGCGTTCGATTGGAAGAAATGAAAAATTTAGCCAATAAATTAAATATTTCAGATTTAGTTGATTTCATAGGATTTGAACCTAATCCTGTAAACTATTTTAAAAATGCCTTGTTTACTGTTTTAACAAGTAAATATGAAGGATTACCAACTGTTTTGGTTGAATCATTATTAATGGAAACGCCTGTGATTTCTTTTGATTGTGAAACCGGTCCTAACGAAATTATCATAGACCGATTTAATGGTTTATTAATCGAAAATCAAAATAAAGAGAAAATGATTGCAGGTATGAATGAGTTGATTAATAATGATGAACTTTATCAGTTTTTAAAGCAAAATGCTTACAAATCAGTTGAGAAATTTCAAATGGATTCAATAAAAGGACAATGGGAAAAAGTTATTAATGATACACTGTAAAATCAATCCCGTAATTACGTAGATCCTGCTTTGTTCTAAGCATTAATCTTAAAACAAAAGGAGGAAGTTTGAATAGTAATTTTGTTTTAAAATTGATGTTTTTTTGATCAACATACTTTAAATATTCTAATGATTGCTCTTTTAAACCCAAAATATGATAATTTAATCCATATTCAATTCTGTAAACATCTAAAAATAATTTCAAACTTTCATTACTTTTTTCAATTTCAACATATTGGTTTAAATCGGTTAGTTTATTGAACTTTGACTGATCTTTAGACAAGCTTTTATTGGCATTGATAAAATTGTAAACCATTGTATTTTCCGCAGTTATAACAATTTTATATTTCAATGCAATTTTAATCCAATAATCTAAATCTTGGTCGCTTTTTAATGTAGGATCAAATCCGCCAATCTCATTAAAAATATCTTTATGTATGCAAACTGCCGATGTTAATGCAACACGGTTTATTAAACTGCTTTTAAAAAAATCAGTTACATATCCTTCATATTTTCCAGGAATATCAATAAATTTATTCTCAATAAATGTATTTTTTGAAATTTGAGTAACGTATCTGCCACAATACATCTTGGTATCGGGAAATTTAGTGATTGTATCATAAAATGCATGTAAATGATTTTTTTTCCAAGTGTCGTCTGCATCTAAAAAGCAAATATAATCTGCTTTGGCATTTTCCATTCCGGTATTTCGAGCGACAGAAACTCCTTGATTATTTTGATGGATAATTTTTAATCTGCTATCAGTAAATTTCTTTAAAATTTCTAAACTTCTATCAGTTGAGCCATCATTTACAACAATAACTTCAAAATCTGTGAATGACTGATTTAAGACACAATTCAATGTGTTTTGAATGTATTTTTCTTTGTTATAAAGCGGAATTATTACTGAAAAAAAAGGTGTCATTTATAATTGGCTGAAATATCCTAAACGGTAAATATCATAAATAAATAGGGAAGGTTTGCTGCTTAACAAGTTTTTTTCAAAACTATTTTTTCTCATTTTATAGATGAAATTTATTAAAAGCAACAACTTTGTTTGTTTTAATAAATTATGAACAGCACTTATTTTTGCATAATCGGCTGGTAGATAGTTTTTTGATAAGAGAAATTTCAACCCTTTTAATGAATCATTTGTTTTGTGCATAAACA
>CAMLFV010000091.1 GCA_946479395.1 uncultured Flavobacterium sp.
AATCCTAACGAACCTGCACAGCACATTACGTATCAAGAATTGTATCACCGCGTTTGTAAAATGGCAAATGTTTTAAAGCAGCAAGGTGTTAAAAAAGGCGATCGCGTTTGTATTTATTTACCTATGATTCCAGAATTGGCTGTTTCTTTGCTGGCTTGTGCACGTATTGGTGCGATACATTCTGTGGTGTTTGCAGGGTTTTCATCATCGGCATTAGAAGCTCGAATTTCCGATTCGTCTTGTAAAGTTGTAGTTACTTCTGATAAATCGTACCGTGGTTCAAAAACCATCAATCTTAAAGAAATTGTTGATGAAGGTGTGAAAAATTGTCCATCGGTAGAAAAAGTTTTGGTGGTACAACGTGTCGATGGTCAGGTGGAAATGCAGGAAGGACGGGATTTATGGATTCAACCTTTATTGGATGCAGCCGATGCAGATTGCCCGATTGAAATTATGGATGCCGAAGATCCGTTGTTTATTCTATATACCTCAGGATCAACCGGAAAACCAAAAGGAATGGTGCATACATCGGCAGGTTACATGGTTTATGCGGCATATACTTTTAAAAATATTTTTCAGTACAGAGAGAATGATGTGTATTGGTGTACTGCCGATATAGGTTGGATTACCGGTCACAGTTACATTGTTTACGGTCCGTTGGCAAATGGCGCAACCACTGTTTTGTTTGAAGGTGTACCAAGCTATCCTGATTTTGGTCGTTTTTGGGAAACTATTGAAAAGCATAAAGTTTCAATTTTTTACACTGCTCCAACCGCTATTCGTTCTTTAGCAAAAGAAAGTTTAGAATATGTAGAAAAATACGATTTGTCGTCGTTAAAAGTTTTAGGGTCTGTTGGGGAACCAATTAACGAAGAAGCATGGCACTGGTATAACGATAATATCGGTAAAAAACACAGCCCAATTGTTGATACTTGGTGGCAGACAGAAACCGGTGGAATTTTAATTTCTCCAATTCCGTTCGTGACGCCAACCAAACCAACCTATGCAACCTTGCCGTTTATTGGTATTCAACCAGCTTTAATGGACGATCAAGGCGAAGAATTAAAAGGAAATCAGGTAGAAGGCAGGTTGTGTATTAAGTTTCCGTGGCCTGGAATTGCCAGAACCATTTGGGGCGATCACGAACGATACAAAGAAACCTATTTTTCTACTTTTAAAGGAAAGTATTTTACGGGTGATGGTGCTTTTAGAGATGAAGATGGTTATTATCGAATTACCGGAAGGGTTGACGATGTAATTATTGTATCGGGACACAACCTTACTACAGCTCCGATTGAAGATGCTATTAACGAACATCCGGCGGTGGCAGAATCGGCTATTGTTGGTTTTGAACACAATATTAAAGGAAACGCGCTTTATGGTTTTGTGATGTTGAAAGAAACAGGTGAAGATCGTAACCAAGATAATTTACGAAAAGAAATTAACCAGCAGATTGCTGATAAAATTGGACCAATTGCTAAACTGGATAAAATTCAGTTTGTTGAAGGTTTGCCTAAAACACGTTCGGGTAAAATTATGCGAAGAATTTTGAGAAAAATTGCCAATAAAGATTTTTCAAATTTAGGTGATACAAGTACGTTGCTAAACCCAGAAATTGTAGAAAGCATTATTAAAGATGTTTTATAAAATCAAAACCCCTTGCTTTTAAAGTGAGGGGTTTTAGTTGCAAATTTGTTTCTTAATAATAATAAATCTGTCTTAATCTTACTGCTTGTAGTTTTCCATCTACTTTTTTTGCAATGCTTACCCAATTATTATTATCGTCAAAAATATATTCAAAAAGAACATTTTTAGTTTCATTTATTTTGTAATTGTTCTCACTTGTAGTTGTATATAGTAGTTTAATGATATTGTTGTTTTCGTCGTAAAAATAGTTTTCAGTAACAGGTAAATTATCAAGATTATTATTAAAAGTTGATCTTTCTGTAAGTCTATTTAAACTATCATATTTATAAAATAAATATCTATTAAAATTACCTTCGAAGAAGTGTGATTCACTGATAAAATTGTTGACATCATATTTATAGGTAACTCCTCTTTCTTTTTTAAGAACTCCATCAATCATATATTCTGTAATGGAATTCTCTAATTTATTGTTTTGGTTATAATTGTTTTTTGTAATATATCGGAGTACTAACTTTTCATCGCCAGCATTTAAATAATTTTCGCTATTTTGAACGTAATTTACTTCTTCAATCATATTTTTGTTTTCATCGTATTTAAAATAAGAAATCATCAAACGACCATAATAAACCTTCTTCTGACTTACTAACAAATCTTTATCAAATGTTCTAAAACTATAAATAACATCAGAAGTTCTATCATCGACATCATCTCTAATTTCAATTTCATTAATATCTTTATCTTCTGTTACATTAATAAAATTTTGTTGAATTGAGTAAGAGGAAGAGTCGATAGATGTTACTAGTTTATTTTGATTGTATGTATAATTGTAAGTGTTTATTTTTTCATAATTTTGGTCATACCAATATTCCTTAATAAGATTTCTATTTTTATCATAAAACCTTTTGTTATTTATATAATGATTGTAAGAAGTATGAAACCAATAAAAATGGGTTAACTCTTTAGAATCTTTACTTCCAGGAAATCCAAATTCACCATAATAATTATTGAACCATTCGTAATCATCTCCATCGATAGGGGCTTCTTTAGTAATATGAGGATAAACTATAGTTTCGTAAACTTCTTTGACATTACCATAAATAGTATCAATAGGAATGTATTGTGAAAAACAAGAGTTTATTTTAAAAATAAAAAATATGAATATAATTTTCTTTAACATACTTAAACTTAAAACCTAAATATACAAAAAAAGAGGAAAATCTATTCATCTTCAATAGTTATTGCCATATAGAATGACAGATTTAGAGCGCATTACTTCACTATAACTTTTTGAGTATATATTTTAGTTTGATTCGATTTAATAGTCACAAAGTACACACCGCTTTTTAAACCTGATATATCAATAGAATTGTCAGCATTTACGTTTTTATTCAAGATTACTCTTCCTTCTAAAGTAATAAATTCGGCATTTAGATTTTCATTTTCTATACCTTCTACATCAATCTTATTAGATGCCGGATTAGGGTAAATTTTTATTTTAACTTGATTATCAATATCTTCAACACTAGCGTTTGGTGCAGTAATTTTATAAATTGTTCCATTTTGAGCTGATGCGACATATAATTCATTCTGAAAATCAACTCCAAAACTTGTAAAAGAAACATTCGAAAAAGGAGAACTCCACGTAATAGTATTGTTCGCATCCATTGTTCCAATTTGATCGGCACAATAATCTGCAAAAAAGTAAAGACCTGTTAGAGAGGGATAAGTTGCGCCGCGGTAAACATATCCTCCTGTTATAGAGCAATAAATACCAGCCAAACTATATGTAGCAACAGGGAAAGTCATTGTGGTTGCAGCAGCACATCCAGCAGTGTTGTAAGTATCGTTACCTTCGTAACATCGCCAACCGTAATTAACACCAGCTTGAGTTGCAGCAACCTTATTAATTTCTTCTGAATTATTTTGTCCCACATCAGCAATAAGTACATTTCCTGTTAGTGTATCAAAAGAAAAACGCCAAGGATTTCGCAAACCGTATGCCCAAATTTCATCTAATTGTGTAGCTGTTCCAGTAAAAGGATTGTCACTAGGGATTGTATAACCTGTAGTTCCGTTTACATTTATACGTAACATTTTACCTAAATGAGAACTTAAATTTTGAGCATTGTTCTGCGGGTCACCACCGCTACCACCATCGCCTGTAGCGATCCATAAATAACCATCGGGACCAAATTTTAAGCATCCACCGTTGTGATTTGTAAAGGATTTGGATATGCTCATTAAAACTTCTTCGGAATTTACATTGGCAACATCGGGGTTTGTAGTACTAACCGTATATTTTGCAATAGTTATATTACCTGTGCCAATTGCATTGTAATAGACATAAAAACGTCCGTTTGTGGCATATTGCGGGTGAAAAGCCAAACCTAAAAGACCTTGTTCACCGCTATTTAAAACTTTAGAACTAATATCAAGAAAGTTTGTGGTATTAACAGTTCCATTTGATTGTGCAATGCGTATAATTCCGTTTTGTTGTACGATGAATAACCGAGAATCACCTGCAGTAGCAATATCAACTGGGCTTGTAAAACCAGTGGCAAAACTTTGTAAATTGAAGGTTTGTGCAAATAAAAACGGTGATATTGTAAAACAAATTAAAAGTATAATTTTTTTCATAGCCATATATTTTAATATTTATATAAATTTAGTAAAAATTAAAAATACTTACACATTGTTTAAAATATTAGATATTATATCGATATTTATATTGTTTTAGTTAGGAATTATACTTAAAAACGAAATACAAAAAAAAGAGGAAATCTATTCCTCTTCGTTATCATAATCATCGTCGTCAAAATCATCGTCATCGTCGGTTTCTTCTTGTTCGTATTCAAAAAACGAAAAAATAGAACCACCGTATTTTCTGCTATTGCTAAAATGTTCTAAATGTTCCATTTTTGTTTGGGTAGAATGTTCAATAATCAGCAAACCATCATCTACTAACAATTCATTTTCAAAAATTAACTGATAAATCTTATCAAACTGTTCCTGAGAAAAATCGTATGGCGGATCGGCAAAAATAATATCGTATTTAATTTTACTGCGTTCTAAAAACTTATAAACATCACTTTTAATCGCTGTGATATCCATTTCAAACTCTTGCGCTGTTTTCTTTATAAAATTCACACAGCCAAAATCGGCATCAACACACGTAATAGGCTCAGCTCCGCGCGATGCAAACTCGTAACTAATGTTACCCGTTCCGGCAAACAAATCCAAAACCTTTAATTCGTGAAACGAAAACTGGTGGTTTAATATGTTAAATAAGGCCTCTTTACTTAAATCGGTTGTTGGGCGAACAGGCAAATTTTTAGGAGCCGTTATGCGTCGGCCTTTAAATTTTCCGGAAACTATTCTCATGCATGTAATAAAATGTAATGTTGTTGTAATTGTTCGTTGGTTACCGATAGCGTTTGCGCTATGGTATTTAAATCGGCAACTTCTACATTGCGAATAAATTTATAGGCAATTTGGTATAAATTACTTTCTTTGGTGCAGTTACCAACAATTTTTACCGGTTGTTTTTGCGGATCTAACTGTAATTGTTCAAACACAAAAAGCAGGTAATAAATAAAATCTTCTTGAGTTTGATATTCGTAACTGTTAAAAAGCAATAGTTTTTTGCTTTGCAGCAATACCACTTCAAACTGTGTATCGGCAACATGCACAAAAAATTCTACTTGATTATTGTTTGCAGATTTATTTAAAAAATGTTGTACCAAACCGGTGTTTATATGCTGAAAATTAAAGCTGCCAAATACATCTAAAAAGTAATTATTAAAGGCAACATACGGCACATAAATATTTTCCATTTGCTGTTGCGTTAACGAGTCAAAATCAAAATAATCAGTAGGGAAAACCTTGGTATTGTACTGCAGGTAACTTCCTAAAGCAGATTCATCAAACAAAGCCGTTGGTACAAAAGTATTTAAGTTGTTATCGTGCAAAACCAGCACATCGTTAAAACCAGTTTGCAAGGATTCTTCCTTATCAAAAAAAACATCTAACTGTTGTTCAATGGTTTTGTATGGATCTAAAGCAAACGATTTAAACTGAATAACCTGGTTGTTTACCTGATTTTTAACGCAGTAACTAAAATTTTGTAACGATACCTGTATGTATAATTTTTGAAACGATTCGTTAGTCATAAATCATAAAATGTATAAGAATCAAAAGTACAATTTTTTTACTGATTAATAGTATCTTTGTGAAAACGCCTTTTTATGCAAACTGAACAAATAGAAGTAGAGTTAAGTAAAATCAAAATTTTTCTAATAGCAGTGGGTTCATTACTATTTGTGGCATTAGGTATATATTTAGCATTTTATCATACAAACACTTCTATGAGGTATTCAGATTCATTTGTTAAATTTGCGGGTATTTTGTCGATCGCTTTTTTTTCACTAACTCTTATCGCTTCTTTGTTTAAAATATTTGATTCAAAAAAGGGATTGATAATTTCTGACACAGGAATATTTGAAAATAGTTCTTTTGTTGGTTTAGGGTTAATTGAATGGGAAGACATTTTAGAGATCGAAATTAAAAAAGTGAAAGATCAAAGATTTTTTATGATCTACCTAAAAAATAATGATAAATATATTGAGCGAAGTAAAGGCTTTAAGAAAAAGGTTGCATCAATAAATTATAGAATGTATGGCTCTCCTGTTGCTATATCTCCAAACGGATTAAAGATTTCATTTAAAGATTTAGATAATTTGTTGAAAACAAGTTTTATAAAATATAAGAAATCTACAAACCAATGACCATTACCGAATTTTACCTTCACATAAAAAACAGCTTTCCGTTTAACGTTACCTTAAAACAAGATGCCTTTTTAAAAAAGATTTCGCAATTTATTTTAAGCGAAAATCAAGACGAAGTTTTTGTTTTAAAAGGATACGCTGGTACAGGTAAAACCACATTGTTGTCAAATTTGGTCAATCAACTGCCGCTTGTAAACAAAAAATATGTTATGCTGGCTCCAACCGGTAGGGCTGCAAAAGTCATTTCAAATTACGCCAAACAGCCAGCGTTTACCATTCACAAAAAGATCTATTATCCTAAAAAAGATAAAAATTCGGGCATGGCATTTACCATGCAGGCGAACAAACATAAAAACACCATTTTTATTGTCGATGAATCGTCTATGATTTCCGATAATGTGACCGATGCTACCATGTACACGCACGGTTCGTTGTTAGACGATTTAATGTATTATGTGTATTCGGGACAAAATTGCAAGCTAATTATTGTAGGCGATACCGCGCAGTTACCTCCTGTGGGAATGGATGAAAGTCCTGCTTTGGATGAAAGTAAACTGACGTTGAATTATCACATGAAAGTCGATTTTATTGAATTGACCGAAGTAATGCGACAGGAAGAAGATTCGGGTATTTTGTATAATGCTACCGAATTGCGCGAGCAGCTGCAACAAGAATTCTATGATTTTTTTGAGTTTGATGTAAAACCATTTAAAGACATTGTTCGTTTGCAAGATGGATACGAAACATTGGATGCCATTACCGATGCGTTTTCTAAAAAAGGATCCGAAGAAACCATTTTTATTGTTCGATCTAACAAACGCGCCAATCAGTATAATCAACAAATTAGAACTCGAGTTTTAGATAACGAAAGCGAAATTAGTGCTGGCGATTATATAATGGTTGTAAAAAATAATTATTTTTGGTTGAAAGATTCAAAAGTAACCGATTTTATTGCAAACGGAGACATTTTAGAAATTTTGCAGATTTACAAACACCATGAATTGTATGGTTTCAGGTTTGCATCGGTAAAAGTCCGCATGATTGATTATCCCGATATGCCTGCGTTTGACACCATTGTTTTGTTAGATACATTACATTCCGAATCGGCAAGTTTAACTTATGAAGAATCGAATAAACTGTATCAGGAAGTTTTGTTAGATTATCAAGATGAAATAACAGCGTTTCGCAGAATGCAAAAGGTTAAGAATAACGAATATTTTAATGCATTGCAGATTAAGTTTGCGTATGCGGTAACCTGTCATAAATCACAGGGTGGGCAATGGGATACTGTTTTTATTGAACAACCTTATTTGCCTGACGGTATCAGTAAAGATTACATGCGTTGGTTGTACACCGCATTAACACGTGCCAAAGAAAAAGTTTATTTAATAGGTTTTAACGACGATTTTTTCAATGAATAGTTTTTTGGTTTTACCACAATAGCAATCATAGATTTATATAAAACTATGTCCATCTTAAAATTGAAACTTCGATAACAAAAATCTATGTGGTTATAAAAGAGATAAAATGAATAATTTAAAAATAATAGCAGTAATACCAGCACGATACGCTTCAACACGTTTTCCTGCAAAATTAGTTCAAGATTTAGGCGGAAAACCCGTTGTAGTACAAACCTATTTAGCAACCGTAGCCACACAATTATTCGATGAGGTTTTGGTAGCAACCGATCACCCAATTATTTTCGATTTGCTAAAACAACACAATGTAAATGTGGTAATGAGTAGTGATGCACACGAAAGTGGAAGTGACCGTATTGCTGAAGTGATTGAAAATATCAATTGCGATGTTGTAGTAAATGTTCAAGGCGATGAACCTTTTGTGAATAAACAAAATCTGGTAAGTTTAATTGAAATTTTTAAGAAAGATATCGAACAACAAATTGATCTGGCATCTTTGATGTTCGAAATTAATGATATTGAAACAATCAATAATCCAAACAACGTAAAAGTGGTAGTAGATCAAAATTTAAAAGCCTTATATTTTTCTCGTGCAGCAATTCCTTTTGCACGAGATGGTAAAAACTACGCACCGTATTATCAGCATATAGGCGTTTATGCTTACAGAAAGCAAGCACTTTTAGACTTTACTAAATGGCAAATGAAAGGTTTGGAAGCTACCGAAAAGTTAGAACAATTGCGCTATCTGGAATACGGCAGAACCATACAAATGGTGCTTACAAACCACACAGGCGTAGGTATTGACACCAAAGAAGATTTAGATAAAGCCAGGTTGCTTTGGAGGTAATAGCTAATTTTAAATTGTTATATAATAAACATCTGTTGAGTTGCGGTTTACGTTTAAAACCTCAAACCCTCCTTCTTCTGGAATGATTTCGACTAAGTCAAATAGTTTACAGCTTTTTGGTAATCCCTTAAAAATTAGAGTAAATTCTAGTGGTTTATTAAACGGAATCAATGTCCATTGTGGCGCAAAACTAATACCGTCTGCAAAAAGCAGTTTGTATGTTTTACCTGTTTCTTTATCAATCAAATAAGTACTATTCCAAATGCGTGCTGCATCGCCAGCATCCATTCCGTAAATAGAACAATGAATAATTACTTGCTGCTCTTCATCTCTTAAAAGTAAAAGTTCGCTTTTCAATTCGCTACAGATTTCAACCTTTAAATCTTCTTCAAACAAAACACTCATGATATTTAAAATAAAGTACAAAAGTATGAAAAATGATTCTAAATTTAATTTATTATTATTTGTGAGGTTATTATGTTTTTAAACGATGTAATAAAATTTACTGCATTTTAAAAAAACATCTTACTTTTGCAAACTGTGATCATTCAATCATACCTACAAATATTCGCTGTATTATCTCTTTGGTTTGGTTTTCGCTTTAAAACTGAATGCAAGAGGGAACGCCAGAAAATAAAAAATCCCGTCATTATTGACGGGATTTTATTTATTGTAGAGAAAACTAATTAGTTTTTAACTATTTTTTCTGTAGTTTTTACTCCGTTTGCAAATTCAATATTTAAAACATAAGTACTTGCAGGTAAATTTTGAATGTTTAAGGTTTGGCTAGATCCGTTTAACAATACTTTTCCGTTCAAATCAATTAAGGTTGTTTTCTTAATATCAACAGAAGCATTTATTGTAATTTGATCAGTAGTAGGATTTGGATAAACTACATAATCAATTACTTCAACCTTTTTATTATCTAATAATGCGTTATCTTTAGAATAGATAAAGGCTGACAAAATAATCTCATCGTTACTATTAGGAAACTTACCTGTAGGAATACTTATTTTAAATGAGTGATTACCTGTAGCAACATCTCCTAACTTGATAATTCTGTTTGGTATTTTATCGCCAGGACACCAATTGTTCCAAGCTGCCCACCAAGCTGCCGACTGTGCCGAACTACCATAAATTCCGTTTGCTTGTGTGTTGTACTTACGGAAAGGCTCACAACTTAAACCGCCAGGAGTGTATTTTAAAATTTCAACATCATCAAAATAAACCAAATGCTCTCTACGAACATACTCTTCACCACCATTATTAGCCCCGTGAGCAGAGGTTATAAGATGAACATGCGAATCAATTAAATCTTGATCTGTTGAAAAAGAAACCATTCGTGCAGCCGTTCCAGGAAAATCAGAATCGGTTGTTTTGTTTATGCGTTTTCTACTCCATAATGGTTTTGGCAAATAATCTTGAGCTACAGCAGCATTAACAGTAGAGGTAAAATTTACGGTTCCTTGAAAAACATCTTCCCTACCTGCACATCCCGGTATTTCTTTATGAGCTGCATAAGGAACACCAAACAAGAAAAACTCCAACCAAATATCATTATTCTGTATAAAAGTAGCGTCTTTAAAAATACCTATTAAATGATTTAAATCATATTGATAAGTAACTTCATTAGGTGTTACATTCATATTCATAAACGGTGTAATGTATCTACCAATTTCGATTGTTTTTTTATTAGGAGATGTAATATTTTCACCTGTTGGAACAAATGCAAAGAAAACACCACCTTGACGATCGTAATTATCACATAATGCATTAATTTTCACTTCTAATGAAAGCGTATTGTTAAAACTCGCGATTTCTGTAGCAGTTATTTTACGGGCATATCTTGAATTATCCAAACGAACAATTCCTGCAGGAGTTGCGGTTGTTTTTGTTGCTGCATAACCATCATAAAAAACAACATTGTTAAAAGCATTTAACTGGTAATTTTGGGCAAAAATATTT
>CAMLFV010000092.1 GCA_946479395.1 uncultured Flavobacterium sp.
AGGAATTACCGAAGAGTATAGCGGAACAAATGCAGCTAATTTGGCACATTACTATGCAGGAACATCGTACCTTAATATGGGTAAATTTAAAGAAGCAATTAAGCATTTAGAGCAGTTTAACTCTAAAGATTTGTTCTTAAAAGCAATGTCGTTAGGGGCAATTGGCGATGCATTTGCAGAATTAAACCAACAACAAGAAGCTTTTGATTTTTACAAAAAAGCATCAGAACATACAACAAACGATTTTACAACGCCGCGTTACGCTTACAAAGCAGGTTTAATGGCTATTGAATTAGGTAAGAAAGACGAAGCGTTGAAATTGTTTACCAGTATTAAAGACAATTACAAAGGTTCTGTAGAAGCTGCAAATATTGATGTTTATTTAGGAATGGCTCAATAATTATGGCTACAGCTAATAAAAATTTATCAGAATACAACAAAGCCGATTTAATTGATGCAAAAGATTTAAAGATTGGTTTGGTTGTTTCGGAATGGAACGATAAAGTTACCAACGGATTGTTTCAAGGTGCGTACGATGTATTGATTGATTGCGGAGCGAAACCTGAAAATATTGTACGTTGGAATGTTCCGGGAAGTTTTGAATTGATTTTTGGAAGCAAAAAAATGCACCAATTAGAACAGTTTGATGCTGTTATTGCAATAGGTTGTGTGATACAAGGTGAAACAAAGCATTTTGATTTTGTTTGCGAAGGCGTAACGCAAGGCATTAAAGATTTAAACTTAATCTACGATGTGCCAACCATTTTCTGTGTACTTACAGATAACAACGAACAACAATCGATCGACAGAAGTGGAGGAATCCACGGAAACAAAGGTACCGAAGCTGCGGTTGCCGCATTAAAAATGATTGCATTAAATAAATAGTACAAAAGCTCTGAAATTTTCAGGGCTTTTTTGTTTTCTTTAACTTTCTGCAAAGGGCATTGGTAAGTGAATTCCCATATAAAATTGTATTTTTGTAAATCATTAAAAAAAGAACAACAATACATGTCAAGCGTTATACGTTTATTGCCCGATCACGTTGCCAACCAAATTGCCGCTGGCGAAGTAGTGCAAAGACCCGCATCGGTAGTTAAAGAATTGCTCGAAAATGCCGTAGATGCGGGTGCAACTGCCATTAAACTGGTAATCAAAGATGCAGGCAAAACGCTTATTCAGGTCATTGACGACGGTAAAGGGATGAACGAAATTGATGCGCGTATGTGTTTTGAACGTCACGCCACATCTAAAATTTCCATAGCCGAAGATTTATTTCAACTGCAGACAAAAGGTTTTCGTGGCGAAGCATTGGCATCAATCGCCGCAATTGCGCATGTAGAATTAAAATCTAAAGAACATACTGCAGAATTAGGCACACACGTAATTATTGAAGGCAGTAAAATTACATCGCAAGAAATTGTTGTGGCTCCAAGTGGAACGTCGTTTTCGGTTAAAAACCTGTTTTTTAATATTCCGGCACGACGAAATTTCTTGAAATCAGATCAGGTTGAATTACGTCATGTGATTGATGAGTTCGAGCGTGTGGCTTTGGCACATAACGATATTCAGTTTACGTTTATAAACAACGGTAGTGAAATGTTTAATTTGCCGGCATCTAATTTTCGTCAGCGTATTGTAAATGTTTTCGGTGGAAAAACCAATGAAAAATTAGTTCCTGTTCAGGAAACTACCGAAATTGTAGAAGTTCACGGTTTTGTTGCAAAGCCCGAATTTGCTAAAAAGAGCAGGGGTGAACAGTTCTTTTTTGTGAACGATCGATTTATAAAAAGCGGCTACCTGCATCATGCTGTAACGGCTGCTTTTGAAGGATTGTTGAAAGATGGTACACACCCAAGTTACTTTTTGTATTTAACGTTGCCACCAAATAGTATAGATATCAATATCCACCCGACAAAAACCGAAATTAAATTTGACGACGAACAAGCGTTGTATGCAATTTTACGAGCTACAATCAAGCACAGTTTGGGTCAGTTTAATGTTTCGCCGGTGTTGGATTTTCAGAAAGATGGTGATTTAGAAGTTCCTTACAGTTATGAAGGAACAAAATCTACAGAACCAACTGTTGAAGTTGATGCATTTTTCAATCCTTTTGAAAGCATGAAATCGGGGAGCAGTTTGGCAGGACAAATGGGATCTGGTTTTAATCCGTTCGAAAGTGTCAAACCAAAAACATCGGGAAGCTCCTTCCAAAGCAATGCATCGTTTCAAGATCGAAAACATAAATCGGGCGGTTGGGAAACGTTGTACGAGGGTATTTCAGATGCAAAAGAAATCATTCTAACATCGGCAAATCATCAGTTTGATGAGGAAGTAATTACCGGATCTTTGTTCGATGACGATACTTCGCAACCAACAAATCATCAGCAATCATATCAGTTTCAAAAAAAATACATCATCAGCCCCATAAAATCGGGCATGATTATTATAGATCAGCGCAGGGCACATCAGCGCATTCTGTACGAACATTACATGCGTTCGTTCAAGGTAAAGCAAAATGCAAGCCAGCAGTTATTGTTTCCATTGTCTTTGTATTATAGTGTTTACGAAATGGAACTGCTTAAAAATCTGCAGAATGAACTAATACAAATGGGATTTTTATTCGATGAAATTTCTAACGAAAAAATTGTAATTTTAGGTATTCCAGTGTCGATTACAGAAAGCGAAGTTTCTATTGTTTTAGAAGATTTGTTAAATGATCTACAAGACGATACTCCTGCTGATGTTGATATTCTGCACGATCGAATTGCAAAATCGTTGGCACAGAGTTTGGCGGTAAAAACCGGCACGTATTTAAGCGATAAAGAACAGGAAAATATTGTAAATAGTTTGTTTGGATGCGACGATCCGCAAACATCGCCCTTTGGCAAAACTACTTTTATAACCATGAAGGTAGAAGATATTGATAAAAAATTTATGTAATGAATCAGATTACTCCAGTAGTAAAACAATTGTTAATTGTAAACGTAATTATATTTTTAGCGGCATACTTTTTTGTGCCAGTATTGAATGTTTATTTTCCATTATACTACATCGAAAATCCAAATTTTAAAATTTGGCAACCCATAACGCACATGTTTATGCATGGTGGTTTTTCACATATCCTATTTAATATGTTTGCGTTGTATTCATTTGGATCGGTGTTGGAGCAAATATGGGGCGGAAAAAAGTTTATACTTTTCTATATTTTATGTGGATTAGGAGCTGCCCTTTTACATACAGCGTTTAATTATTGGCAGATACATGATGTTGTAAGTACATTAACGTTAAATGGTTTTAAAGAAAATGAGATTTTTGAATTACTAAATAGCGGAAGAATTGATACACGTTGGCAGGAATATGTTTCGCAAAGTGGAATCCAGGCATTAGGTTCATCATACTTATCAGTAGCTGTCGGCGCGTCAGGAGCTATCTACGGTTTATTGGTAGCATTTGCCTTCATGTTTCCAAATGCCGGCTTGGCTTTACTTTTTATACCTGTTCCGGTTAAGGCAAAATATTTTGTACCGGGAATTTTGGTTTTAGATTTAGTTTTAGGATTTAACGGCGCTGCTATTTTTGGATCAGGCGGAACAGGAATTGCTCATTTTGCACACATCGGCGGAGCTCTTGTCGGTTTCATGTTGATGTGGTTCTGGAAGAAAAAACAGTTCGATCAATTCCGTTGGGATAAATAACATACTATGCAAAAGTTCGATATTAAAAATATTGCGGTCGAAATTAAACTTCTTATTGTTGTAAGCGTAATAAGCCTATTTGTTATGCTTACTGGAAAGGTTAATATAGGATTACACAGAACAATTATCGAACAATTAGCATTGTTTAGCGACTTTAAAATATTTAATTATCGTATTTGGCAGTTTTTAACGTACAGTTTTCTGCATGCTGATATTATGCATTTGTTGTTTAATATGCTGATGCTGTATTTTTTTAGTCAGTTATTTTTTACGTTTTTTAATTACAAGCAATTCTTAAAAACCTATTTTTTAGGTTGTATCGCAGCCGGAATTTTTTACTTTTTAGTAGCCAATATTTTTGGCTTGCAGAGTTATGTTGTAGGAGCATCGGGAGCTGTAATGGCGGTGTTTTTTACGGTTGTAGGATATAATCCCACAATGCGTGTGCAGCTTATAATTTTTGGAAACGTTGCAATATATTACATCGCTATAGCGTTTTTAGGTTTTGATTTGTTGCAGTTGTTTTTTGATAATGCCGGCGGACATTTGGCTCATATCGGCGGAAGCATCTTTGGTTTCTGTTACGGCAAATGGTTAAGCGGATTTTCTGTAAGCAATCTTAAAAAAACAAAAGTAAAAACCAATTTGCGAACGGTTCACAATAAAATCAATCAACCTAAAAATAATTCGGCAGATAATAGCGTTCAAAAACAAATAGATGTTATCTTAGACAAAATTAGCAAATCGGGATACGACAGTTTAACAAAAGAAGAAAAAGAGTTTTTGTTTAAGCAGAAATAAACTTATGAAACAGTTAAAATGGTTTAATAAAATAGCCTATATTTTAAATATAATGTTAGTTGTGCTAACATTGTTGGGCTATTTATTGCCGTCTATGGCACCTAAACTGTTTCCGTTTTTGTCGGTTCTTACCCTAATTTTACCCACACTTTTAATGCTAAATCTCGTGTTTGTAGTGTATTGGGCAATTCAACTTAAAAGACAAGTTTTTTTATCGATTATCGTTTTTTTGATCGGATACACGTTTTTTACCAAATTCTACAAGTTTACATCTAAAAATGAAGAGGTCGTAGAATCAGACTTTACCGTTTTAAGTTATAATGTTCGATTATTCAATTTGTTTAATTGGATGCCAAACGAAAATGTTGCCGAAAATATCAAACGTTTTATCGAAGAACAGAATCCGGATATCATTTGTTTTCAGGAATATTCCAAATCGGCAGATTATGAGTTAGACGATTATAAGTTCCGACACATTATTATGCACGGCAAAAAGATCAAAACCGGTCAGGCAATTTTTTCTAAATTTAGAATTATTGATGAAGGTGAAATTGCCTTGCCAAATTCCGATAACAACGTAGTTTACGCCGATATCGTTAAAAATAAGGATACTATTCGCGTTTACAGTATTCATTTACAGTCGGTAAATATCAGTCCGGATATTAATGAGATCGATGAAAGTAAATCGAAACGAATTTTTAACCGATTAAGCGAAGCATTTAAAGTGCAACAGTTACAATCGGAATTGATCCAAGCACACATGGAAGATTTTAAAGGACATAAAATTATCTGTGGCGATATGAACAATACGGCGTTTTCATACGTTTATAAAAATATTATTGGCGATATGAATGATGCGTTTGTTGAAGCAGGTAAAGGTTTCGGAAAAACCTATAATTACAAGTATTATCCTGCCCGCATTGATTATATTTTGGTTGATGAGGTGTTTGATGTAAAAGAATTTAAAACCTTTAAAGAATTTAAAAATTCGGATCATTTTCCAATAATGGCAAGATTGAATATGAAAGATAACAAAAAGGATAACTAAAATGTTATCCTTTTTTATTGAATTATTTTTTCAAGTAAGTAAAAAAGTCTATACCTTCAGGTAACGCTTCACCGTCTTCACTGATTAACTTTATTTTTAAATCACTTGCAGTTACAGAAATTACTTCTACAACTATCGTGTAACCATCTTCAGCGTCAACCAATGTAGCTTGTTTTGTAGCAGCATCATAAGCCCAAGTACCAACGTAGTTTTCCTCTGCACAATCAGCATCTGCATCGTGATACACCTCGTCTTTTACTCCACCGGTTTTTAAATCGTAATAATCATAACTACAGTCACCAGGTTTTAAATCTGCTTCCTGAACTAAAGTACCATTTTGATAAACTTCTCCTTTAATCATATTCCATTTACCTACTAAAGGGTCTTGAGTAACTGGAGGAGTTTGATCTTGCGGTTTGTCGTCGTCACCACAACTAACTAAAGATAAAGACAATAATGCTGAGAAAAATACTATTTTTTTCATAAGTAAATATTATTAAATTTTAGCAAAGATAAATTTATTTATTAAGTACACAACAAAAAGGAGATTTCAATTTGAAATCTCCTTTTCTATTTTATTAAAGTTTGTTTTTTTAGATAATCAACAGCATGTCTGCCTTCGTTAAAAAGCAAATCTAAAATACTTAAATTGTTTAAAAAACCGTGTTTTTCGTTAAAGACTTGAATGTAACTATCAAAAACGTTTTCGTCTTTTTTGCCGTTAGCCAAATATCTGAAATCGGTCTGAGAGGGTTCTTTAAAATATTCTTCGGTTTTGGTGTACGGAATTTTAATTCCCAAACAATCGGTTACAATTTCATGGATTTCTAAATTCAGATCCATTAAAAAAGTATGTTTCTTTTCAAAAATCGGACGAATATCATCTTCAAAAAACTCGAAATAAGGCGATGTTCTGTAAGCGGCTTCTAACGATTTAAAGTGTTGCTTTTGCCAATTAAAATCGTTTTCTATTTTAATATCGCGGTATTTTTGGTGTACATCTTCTTTACTGTGCTTCACCGGTATGTTTAGCAACTGCAAACCGTTTGCGCTATAAATGTACATTCGGTTGCGGTTTGTTTGTTTCTGAAAATTATCATCTGTCTCAAATATCACGGCATCAGCCTGAAGCATAGCTACAAAATGACTCACCGATGGAAAATAGGTGGGATGTAATAAAATACTCATTAATAATTATATTTTTTTGCTTTGCGTTTTTTAACGAAGCTGTAAATTCCCCAGCCAGCTAAAAGAACTACGAAATAAATAAAGAACGAATGCGGTTTGCCGGTACCGTGAACGGTTGTAAATAAACGTTCCCAACGAATTTTATCGAACAATTTACCCATTGGCACATTAGGATCCATACTCATCCAGATGAAAACAGGTTTTCCTACGATATGATCCGCTGGAACAAAACCCCAATAACGGCTGTCTTCTGAATTATGACGGTTGTCTCCCATCATGTAGTAATAATCTTGCTGAATAGTATAGGTTGTTGCAGGTTGATCATTAATAAAGATCGATCCGTTTTTAACTTCTAATTTGTTATGTTCGTAATCGGTAATAATGGCTTTGTAAAAAGGCAATGTTTCATTTGTTAATTGAACCACTTCGCCTTTTGCCGGAATATGAATTGGACCTAAATTGTCTCGAGTCCAAGGTTTTGTATGTGGGAAAATAGCTAATTTATCATTGATGTTTAGTTCTGATCCGTATCGAGTATCTTTTTCGATTTTTGTAATAGAAGATAGTGTTTTAAAATCATTATATGCTTCGTTAGTCATTGATAGCATAAAATAATTTGGGTTTTGCGGACTTTGACCTCCGTCAGTTATGTTATGTTTTTTGATTAAACTCAATAACCCTGAATTATCTCCATTAGTAAGAACATTATACGAATACTGAATCTTTGCACGATCTCCTAAATCTAATACTTTGTTGTTGATATAAACCACACCATCTTTTATCTCTAAATTATCACCCGGTAAACCAACGGTTCTTTTAACGTAGTTCGATTTTTTATCCAAAGGTTTATCGGCTCTTCTTCCCGAACGATCAAAAAACATATATACGGTATCAACAGGCCAGTTAAAAACCATGATGTCGTTGTGTTCCGGTTTTTCAAAACCAGGAAAACGCATTTCTGGTATTTGTGGAAATTTACTGTACGATTTTACTTTTGCCAACGGGATGGTATCGTGCACCATTGGGAAAGCTATTGCTGTTTGTGGTACGCGTGCACCATAATTTACTTTACTTACAAACAAGAAATCGCCTACCAATAAGGTTTTCTCTAATGAGGATGTTGGTATGGTAAACGGCTGTATAAAAAACGTATGTATAATGGTTGCAACAACTACTGCAAATAATATTGAACTTACGGTTTCGCCCGCTTCGGTTTTTGGTTTTATGCTTCGGTTTTGTATATAGGTAACGTTTTCAAAATAGTTTACATAATACACGTAAAAGCCTAAAGTTACAACGCCTAAAATGGTATCAACAGTTGAATTTTTTCCGAAACTGCGTAAGGTTTCAACCCATACAACCGGAAACATGATTAAGTTTACAATAGGAATAAACAATAAAATAACCCACCATTTTGGTCGGTTAATAATTTGCATTAAAACAATTGCGTTATAAACAGGTACTGCTGCTTCCCATGCTTTTCTGCCTGCTTTTACATATAATTTCCATGTGCCCAGAAAGTGAATTACCTGAACTGCCAAGAAAAATAAAAACCATTGTGTAAATGTCATAACCTAAATATTTTTTAACGAATATACTTTTTTTTGTAAAATTACTTTTGCGTTGCAGCAAAAATAACCAATGTTTTTTTTACCACATAGCATTTTAGTTACTATTAAATTTATTGATAAGGATACATAGAGATTTGTTTTTCACAAAACTAAACATAGTATTTATTAAGATACTTTTTGTTTAGAAATTTAAATAATCTATGTGTCTATGTGGTTTGTATTATCCTAAATTCAAAACATCTTTCATAGTAAAAATGCCCTTTTTGCCTAAAATCCATTCGGCTGCAATTACAGCACCTAACGCAAAGCCCTGACGTGAAAATGCGGTATGTTTAATTTCTATTTCATCAACGGCTGATTTATAAAAAACGCTGTGTGTTCCCGGAACATCTTCAATACGTTTTGCATCTATATAAATTTCGTTTTCTTGGGCAGTTTCCATCGTCCACTGCTTATAATCTGTTTCTGCAATGATTCCTTGTGCTAACGAAATGGCTGTTCCGCTTGGCGCGTCTAATTTTTGAGTATGATGAATTTCTTCCATCGATACATTATACTCTTTAATATTCGACATTAATTTCGCCAGATACGAATTCAGTTCAAAAAACAAATTAACACCAACGCTAAAGTTTGATCCATATAAAAAAGCTCCGTTCTTTTCCTGGCATAAAGCCGTCATATCGTTGTAATGTTCTAACCAACCTGTTGTACCAGAAACTACCGGAATGTTATGGTTAAAACACGTACTGATATTTTCTGTTGCAGCTGTTGGAATACTGAAATCAATCGCTACATCGGCATGTTCCAATCCGTTGTAATCGTTTTCTTCTGTTTTTCTTAAAACTATTTCGTGACCACGTTCCAAGGCAATTTTTTCAATTTCTTTGCCCATTCTTCCGTAGCCTAATAATGCTATTTTCATAATTAAAATCTGTAACTTACGTTAACGTTAAAGTGGTGTTGGTTGATTTGCGGATTGTATTCTAAATTTGGTTTAAAAGAAAGATCTTCATCTACATTAAACTGTTGTAAATGCGCATCTACATTGGCATCAACAATATTTAAAATGTAAAGACCAATGGTAATAAATAACGATAAATCGCGGTTTCGTTGTGCATTTCGCTGTACCGTAACCAACTGATCTTGTGTGTATGATCCTACTTTCGGATTGTCTGTTCGATCGATACCTCGCAAGCGCAATTTGTATTCGTCGCGGGCACGAGTGTAAGCTCTTTGGTTATCGATATAAAAATAAAGACTGGTTCCCATACCACCATAAACCAACGGAATTTTCCAGTAGCTTTTGTTGTAATACTGACCTAAACCCGGTACAATTGCCGAATAAAAAGCTGCTTTAGCCGGAGCCAAAGGGTTTAACGCCTGTGCGGTTAATTTGGGCATTTCGGGCTGAACCATTTTTAAGGTATCGTTTTGTGCCCAAATAGTTCCAAAAAACAAGCAGCAAGCAATTATATAGAACTTAGAAAACACTATTTGTTTAAAAGTTTAATGATTCGTTCTAAATCTTCTGCCGAATGAAAAGGTACATTGATTGCACCTTTACCGTTTGCTGCAATTTTAACATCGACTTTAGCACCAAAAAATTCGGTAAATATTTTTCTTTGCGAATCGGAAATCGTGTACGAGATTTTTTTCTTTTTAGGAATACTGTTTGAATTATTCAATAAACCTTCCTGATACGCTTTTACCAAAGCTTCGGTTTCGCGAACCGATAAATTTTCTTTGATGATTTTATGGTAGATATCTGTCTGTGCCTCGTGATCTTCAATGTTGATAATTGCGCGACCGTGACCCATAGAAATAAATCCGTCGCGGATACCGCTTTGAATAATCGGATCTAAACGTAACAAACGCAAATAATTGGTAATAGTTGATCTTTTTTTACCAACGCGGTCGCTCATTTGTTCCTGCGTTAGCTGAATTTCATCGATTAATCGTTGGTACGACATTGCAATTTCAATAGGATCTAAATCATGACGCTGAATATTTTCAACCAAAGCCATAACCAATGAATCGTTATCGTTTGCAATACGGATATATGCCGGAATAGTTTGTAAACCAGCCAATTTTGATGCACGTAAACGTCGTTCACCCGAAATTAATTCGTATTTATTAAAATCTATCTTACGAACCGTAATTGGTTGAATTACACCTAGTTCTTTAATAGATGTTGCTAATTCTTTTAATGTATCTTCGTTAAAATTTGTTCTTGGCTGAAAAGGATTTACCTTGATGAAATCTAATTCCAACTCAATAATATTTCCAACAACTTTGTC
>CAMLFV010000093.1 GCA_946479395.1 uncultured Flavobacterium sp.
CTAATGGTATCTGTTTTTGATATTCTTGAACCACTTAAAAAATATATAGAATCTTTATTAATTTCTAAATAACTAAAATCACCACCTTTTCCTCCACTACGTTGTCTATATTCAATTTTATGGATTTTCTCTTTTTGAATAGTAAAACTATTATTAGAAGAGAGTATTCCGACTAAACTGATTGATATGAATGACTTATAGAAAGATATCATTTAATAAGCACTTTATGAGTTTAAAAAATCATTTGACTTTTTAGCAGTAATCAATTTATATAAAAGTAAAATTCCACCAATTACTTCAACAAACATACCTAATGTTAACATACTATTTCCGTGTATAGGTCCAATGATAAAATGAGTTATTTTTAAAAAGAGCTCCAATTAAAATTATAAAGAAGCCTATTGCTAAAATAATTAAGGTGTGTTTTGTTTTCATGATAAAAACTGGTTTTAAAGGTAAATAGTTCTCGACTTTAGTTTATCTTGAGCATGTCGAAAGGCTCGAACTGACGTTTGACCTTCGATTTTAAGACTTTTTACTTATAAAATATGTTTTTGTGCTTTGTAAGAAGATCTAACCAAGGCACCGCTTTCTACATGGCGGAAACCAAGATTTAAACCTATTTCTTCGTATTTTTTAAACTGATCCGGCGTAATGAATTCTTTTACAGGCAAATGTTTTTTACTTGGTTGTAAATACTGACCAATTGTTAAAACATCTAAACCAACATTTCGCAAATCATGCATGGTTTGTATAACTTCTTCTTCGGTTTCGCCCAAACCAAGCATAATACCTGATTTAGTTCTTTTAGCTCCGTTTGCTTTTAAGTAACGCAACACTTCCAAACTGCGATCGTATTTTGCCTGGATACGTACTTCGCGGGTTAATCTGCGAACGGTTTCCATATTATGCGAAATTACTTCAGGAGCTACTTCTAAAATACGATCTATGTTTCTTTCGATCCCTTGAAAATCAGGAATTAATGTTTCCATGGTAGTTCCCGGACTCATTCTGCGAACCGCTTTTACCGTTTCTGCCCATATGATTGAACCGCCATCTTTTAAATCGTCGCGATCAACAGAAGTTAACACCGCATGTTTAATATTCATTAACTTAATAGATCGAGCTACTTTTTCAGGTTCATCCCAATCAACCGTTTCTGGGCGTCCGGTTTTTACACCGCAAAATCCACACGAACGTGTACAGATGTTTCCTAAAATCATAAAAGTAGCCGTACCTTCTCCCCAACACTCGCCCATATTTGGGCAACTGCCCGAAGTGCAAATGGTGTGAAGTTTGTATTTATCTACTAAACCTCGTAATTCTGTATATTTTTTTCCGGTTGGTAATTTTACGCGTAACCATTTAGGTTTACCAGTAGCCGGTTTGTTTGTTTCTAAAACCGATTCCATAATTGAACATTCTTCAAACCACAAAGATACTGAAAAGTTTATGTTTTTGGTTCCATATCTTTTTTTAATACACTATTTTTGTAATCAAATTTGTCCGTAGTTTTTTATAAATAGCAACAACACCTTAAAATTATTGTTTTTATTACGGATTTAAACTCAACAGATGAAATCGTACCATACACCTGCAGAAAAATACATTATAAAACCAGTTAATCAATTTATTAGTAAATCCACCACAGGCGGAATAATTTTGTTTATTGCTGCTATCATTGCGATATTTTTTGCTAATTCCCCATGGGCTACTGATTATCATAGCATTTGGCAACACAAAATCGGAATTTCTTTGGGGAATTTAGAGTTAAAAATGTCACTTCATCATTGGATTAACGATGGTTTAATGGCAATTTTCTTTTTTGTTGTTGGTTTAGAATTAAAACGTGAATTAAGTAATGGCGAACTGGCATCGCCCAAAAAAGCAGCTTTACCCATCATTGCTGCAATAGGCGGAATGCTTTTTCCTGCATTAATCTATCTCTTTTTTAATGGTGGAACAGATGCTGCACACGGATGGGGAATTCCAATGGCTACCGATATTGCTTTTGCATTAGGTGTATTATATTTATTGGGAAATAAGGTACCACTTTCTTTAAAAGTATTCTTAACAGCGTTAGCAATTGTTGATGATTTAGGAGCCGTATTGGTCATTGCATTGTTTTATACATCTGATTTAAATTTAATGTATCTTTCTATAGGTATTGCGCTATTTATTTTGTTGTTGCTTTGTAATAAATTAGGTTTTAAAAGTCCGATTTTTTATGCAATAATTGGTATTGGCGGTATTTGGCTGGCTTTTTTACTTTCGGGCGTGCATGCTACCATAGCCGCGGTATTGGCAGCTTTTGCCATTCCGGCCAATGCTCGAATAAATGAAAATTACTTTTCTTATAAAATGAATGAGTTGCGCCAACGTTTTTACGCAATAGACCCTAAAGATCGTCAAACTAATTTAACTGGAGAACAACTTTTGTTAGTCGAAGAAATGCGCAGTTTAACTAAAGATGCGCTGCCACCATCACAGCGGTTAGAGCACGGTATGCACAGCTTTGTAGCTTTTATCGTAATGCCTGTTTTTGCCTTGTGTAATGCAGCTATTCCTATTTCGTTTGATAGCGGTATAAGCAAGGTAACTTTAGGTGTAGCTTTGGGATTACTTTTAGGAAAGGTTTTAGGTGTTTTTGGACTCACCGCTTTGATTTTAAAATTGAAAATCTTAGCGAAGCCTGCCGATATGAGTTACATTAAACTTTTAGGAATTAGTTTTTTAGCAGCTATTGGTTTTACTATGTCATTGTTTGTAACTGAATTGGCTTTTGATGCGCAGTTACACCCTGAATTTCCTGACCAAGCAAAACTAGGAATTATTGTTGCATCATTAATTGGTGGAATAAGTGGTTATTTGATTTTAAATCGATCTAAATAGTATGTGGAAAATTGTTAGTAAGAAATACTCTTTTGCCCGATTATAATTGCTATTAAAATGAAAAAAATAATATTATCAGCTATAGCCCTAATTAGTGGTTTCATAACCTTTGGTCAATCTACTTTAGAACAAACTGCCAAATGCTGTTAACTGGAAACAATTGTTTGCGGTTGCCTGTTTGGGCGGTATAGGTTTTACCATGTCGATTTTTATAACCAATCTGGCATTTTCAAATCAGGAAGATATTGTAATATCAAAACTCGCTATTTTAATATCTTCTACAATTGCCGCTTTGTTAGGATATATTTTGTTGCAGTTTACTTTAAAGAATAGTAAAATTTAAAGTCTATTATTCGATTTTTTTTCTATCTTTTCGGGATATTTATTATCTAAATTTATGATATGTTTAAACCAATAAGAACATTTATTAAAACACCAATTACTATTTGGTCTTCGCAAGTACAAGTTACATGGAGCGAACCAGACCATTATCAATACGTATATGAAACCAATGTAAGTATTGATGAAATTACTTTCAAAGGTGAAATTTTTGATATGCAAAGTTTTAAAGTTGCATTGGAAAAAGTAGAATATGATAGTTTTTATTATTTAGACGAAAATTTATTTTTAAAAAATGATTATTCAAATGATTTGGAGTTAATTGAGTTGTTAAAACAGCCAGTTAAATATTTTCAAGTGAATGACTATGAAAATAATGATATCGTATATGAAATAGATGCAGATAAGTTAAGTATACATAAAGAATCTGAAATTTTTATAAATAGACAAAATATTAGGGAGAATTACCAAAACGACGAAACTTTAATAGCTAAATATGAAATTTTAGAAGAAAAAGAGACATTAGGAGTGTCTTTAAAAATTAATGATTTAAAGAAAATCCATCTATTATTTGGAGATTCAATAGATTTTTTACTAAAAAGATTTTCGGATATAATTTTAGGAGTGAGTGTCTATGAAAAGCATAATTTAAATTTTGAGAAAGTTTTACTCTACTATTTAGATATTGATTTAAAATCTAATTTATCAAAATTTAATACCAATCCATCACAAAATCCAAAGTTATATAAAATTATGGATTTAGACTTTGCTATATCGGGGAAGTCAAATAAAGATAAAATTATCCATTTAAACTCAAATCACTTTTTTATTGATTATACAATGTCTATTCGAGATATTGATCTTCGAATTGGTACGGTAAAAAGATGCACTTTTAATCAATTCACTTTTGATTTATTGATGACAATGAAATTTTATAAATACTTACCAAAGATTCTTCTGATAACTAAAAATCAAGATTTTGGTTTTAATTATAATAGTTTTTCAAATAAATCAGAAATTTATAATATTCTAAATATTGATACTTATGATAAGTTAATTAGTATATTATCTAATGATCATTGGTATACGAAGCAATTGCAAAAACAAAAATAAAAGTTTGAACATAAGCAAACAATGAATGAATATGATTATGAATTATACTATGGAAAATCTGTTTCTGAACAAGTAGATTTTACTATTGAAGAAAAGCTAACAATAGCTCTTAATTATTACTTTTATAACTTATTACAGAGTAATAAATGTTTAGGATTTCTTTCGGATATAATTTTTAAGATAGTATCTGTAAGTAATTTTTATGAGATAAAAATTATAGTTAACGGAGAAGAGTATGCTTTGGAAGATAGTAATAAAGTAAATCAGGAAATTATATTTATTTTAAATCTTCTTTTATTTCAAATCACTTATCAAAAAGATCCTATTCAAAATATTTTATATATTGATGAAACGGTATTTAATCTTAAAAAACCTTACATCGAAGGTATTAAAATTGAATTAGATAAGATTTGTAATTTGAAAAACATGTTTCTTGTTGTTAATACACATAATTCAAAATTTATAAGCAATTAATTTTCTAATTATTTTCATATAAAAAGTCAAGCTAACAAACCGTTAGCTTTTTTTTATCACATCTTATTTTATCTTTGCACAACTTATTTTTATAAAATGATTACAGTAAACGATATTGCCGTAGAATTTGGCGGAACAACACTTTTCAGCGAAGTAACTTTCGCCATTAATGAAACCGATAAAATTGCCCTTATGGGTAAAAATGGTGCGGGAAAATCTACCTTACTTAAAATTGTAGCGGGTGCAAACAAGCCAACACGCGGAAATATTTCGGCTCCGGGCGATGCTGTTATCGCGTATTTGCCGCAGCATTTATTGACTGAAGATAATTGCACGGTTTTAGAAGAAACTTCAAAAGCGTTTTCATCGGTTTTAAATATGAAGAAAGAAATCGACGATATTAACGAGCAGTTAACCGTTCGTACTGATTACGAAAGCGACGAATACATGAAATTGATTGAAAGAGTTTCAGAATTATCTGAAAAATATTATTCAATCGAAGAAGTAAATTACGAAGCCGAAGTTGAAAAAATCTTAAAAGGTCTTGGATTTGAAAGAGAAGATTTCAATCGTCCAACCAAAGAATTTTCAGGTGGATGGAGAATGCGTATCGAATTGGCAAAAATCCTATTGACAAAACCCGATTTAATTTTGTTAGATGAGCCAACCAACCACTTGGACATGGACAGTATTGAATGGCTGGAAGATTTCTTGATCAATCAGGCAAAAGCCGTAATGGTAATTTCGCACGATAGAGCGTTTGTTGACAATATTACTAACAGAACTATCGAAGTAACAATGGGAAGAATTTACGATTACAAAGCAAAATATTCTCATTATTTAGAATTGCGAAAAGACAGAAGAATCCATCAACAGAAAGCTTACGAAGAACAACAAAAATTCATTGCAGACAATCAGGCGTTTATCGATCGTTTCCGCGGAACGTTCTCTAAAACCGAACAAGTGCAATCGCGTGTGCGTATGCTAGAAAAAATTGTTCCTATCGAAGTTGATGAAATAGATAATTCGGCTTTAAAGTTAAAATTTCCACCATCGGTTCGTTCTGGTCAGTATCCGGTAATTGTGAAAGATCTTGAAAAATCTTACGGCGATAAATTAATTTTTAAGGATGCCAATTTGGTAATAGAACGCGGACAAAAAGTTGCTTTCGTTGGTAAAAATGGAGAAGGAAAATCAACAATGATTAAAGCCATTATGAATGAAATCGAAATCAATGGTGGTTCGGTCGAAGTTGGTCATAATGCTCAAATCGGCTATTTTGCTCAAAATCAGGCGGCGTTGTTAGATGAAAATGCAACTATTTTTGAAACAATAGATAGAATTGCTGTTGGTGATGTTCGTACACAAATTAAGAATATTTTAGGTGCGTTCATGTTCCAAGGCGATGATATTCAAAAGAAAGTAAAAGTACTTTCGGGTGGTGAAAAAACACGTTTGGCAATGATTAAATTGTTGTTAGAACCGGTTAATCTGTTGATTTTAGATGAGCCTTCGAACCACTTAGACATGAAAACCAAAGACATTATTAAAGATGCTTTACGCGATTTTGATGGAACTTTGATTCTCGTTTCGCACGATCGTGATTTCTTAGACGGATTGGCAGAAAAGGTTTTTGAGTTTGGAAACAAACGCGTAAAAGAACATTTTGAAGATATTAAAGGATTCCTAGCAAACAAAAAAATGGATTCTTTAAAAGAGATAGAGAAATAACAGGTTGTAAACTCACACAAAAAAAATCCTCTCAATTCGAGAGGATTTTTTGTCTTAATAAACTTCTGCTAATTCCACTTTTGTGCCATCTTCTCGAGTTATAGAAGCTCTAACCGATGTAATTTTGAAGTTTTCATCTTCGATTTCTTTAACCGTTTTATTAACATCTTTGAAGATATCGTTCAAAGTTTTGTAATCGTCGTTTAATAGTTTTTTGTCTGATTTTTTGTTTGAAACAACGATAGTCTCTTTTCTTTTAGCTAAAAGTTTTTCACGTTGTTCTTCTAACTCTTTTCTGCGTTGTTGTGCTTTTTCTGAAATTTCGTTTCGTTTCTTTAAAAGTTGCTGACGACTTTTTTCTCTTTCTTTTCTATTTTGTATAACTTCATTTCTTTCGGCATAAGCGTCATTTCTTTGCCTCATTGCTAATTCTCTTGCTTTTAAGGCTTGTGTTTTTTGCTGTAGCGAAACTTCTTTTATTGCTTTTGTTGTAATTAATAATACACCATCTTTTGCTTTATCTCCGTATTTTTCAATTGCTTTTTTATCTTTTAAAACATCAATACGTTCAATATCACCTGGGTGAATTTTCCTGAAATCGCCAGGATTTATTTCTTTCCCATCAACAATATAAACTATCTTATCATTTGTCGAACTACCTATGCCTTTAATGGTTACATGCGTGTCTTTATGATTTACTTTTTGTATTTGAATTTTGTTTGAAGAGGAAAGACTATTTCTTTTTTGCTGATTAATTTTATTAATGTGGTTTTTTAATTCTTCTTCAGTTGATTCTTTACCATTAATGAATATACTGCTATGAGTTTTATTATTAGCTGATTGATCATTATCATCTTCAATTTTAAAGAAGAACGTTTCAGTTTCACTTTTTCTAGTTGTTAATTTGATTTCTGTAGTATTTTCATCAACGTACATAGATCTAATCGTTTTAGGATCAAAATTCTTTAATTGTTTTTTAGTCAATAGTATACCATCAACGTAAATAGGGTATTTTGCTGCAATTCTATCGAAAGCTTTTCTATCAGAAAGTAACAATTCTAAATCTTTATCACGATCAGTCACATCTTTAATTTTTTTTGTTTTAATGATTACTACATTGTCAACATCTTCCCTAAATTTATCTTTAGTTTTTTTATCTCTATGAACATTAATAGATAAAATATCTTTTGGGTTTAATGTTAAAGCTGCCCCTTTCGAGCTTTTTGTACCATTAATTACATAAATAACTCTTTGGTTTTTACTAATTTTATTAACCCAACTATAATCTTTCCATTCATCATCTGTAATTACAAAATTGGGTTCAAGTTCATTATCAACCGTATATGCGTAAGTAGGCTTAGCTGAATATTTTTCAACTCTAAAAGGTTCGTTACCGTCTAAATTTACAATGATTAAAAAAGGTTCAATGTTTTTATCAGTAGCTGTTTCAGATGTTGATATTTTAAGATCTTTATTCCTAATGGTATAATCTAAGGATTTAATCTTGTTATTGTCATATTTAAGATTACTTACACTGAAATCAATACCAAAATCATCTTTAAGTTTTTTGGATAGTTTTGCAAAATCATCTTTTGTGAAATTTTCTCGAACTAAAAATGAAGTTTCTTCCATTTCCTGCACTTCAATAGTTTCTTTAACTTGTGCTACCGTTTCAATTTGAAACAAGGCAAAGAAAGCCACCAAAGCCGGTGTTGCTAATAAAAATTTAAGTTTTTTCATATTGGTTGATTTTTTAGAGTTTAGTTGTAAAATGCGGTTTTTAATTTCGCTTGCATTATACGAATTCACAAACTGAATTTCGTGCTGCATTTGAAACTGTAACAGATTTTTTTGATACAACACGCTTTCTGTGGTTTCAATCATTTTTTGATCTACAATAAATTCCAGATTGGTGTTTATAGCGCGCTGCATTATTTTTACCAACGGATTGTACCAGAAAACCGCAGCAACCAATTCAATTAAAATAAGATCAAATGTGTGTTTTTGGTTTAAGTGGATGCTTTCATGGTCTAAAATCAGTTGATGATTTTGCCATTGAAAAAAGTTCTCCGGAACAACAATCCATTGATAAAAAGAGTAAACAGTTTTGTTATCTGCAGTAATTTTAATGTTTGATGCACCTAAACCCGGCAGTTTTTTTATGGAATGATACAGTTTTGCAACCGCATATATTTTTCGAATTATTAAAAGGAAACTGATAAAAAGAATCAGGTAAACGGCTATTTCTTGCAAATCGATGGTTTCTAAAAACGACGGTTCTTTAACCACTTCATTAATAATCACATTTTCACTATCATTTACAAAATATTCCACAGGAATTGGCTCTACAAAAACCGTTTTTGTAAAAGTTACCAGTGGGGCTGTGATTGCAACGATGATCGATCCTATAAAATACCAACGGTTTAACTGATAGAAAGTTTCTTTTCTAAGAAATATAAGATAAAAAATACCGAAAAAAATCAGTAGTAAATTTGCTTTTAAAATATAATCAAGAAACGGATGCATAGGCTATTTTTTTTGATTGTTTTCAATAATTTTCATCAGTTCGTCAATTTCGGTTTGTGATAATTCTTCTTCCTTCACAAAATAATTGACCAGATTTGAAACCGAATTGCCAAAATATTTTTTAATAGAATCTTTCACAAAAACACCTCGATATGCTTCTAAACTGATTAATGGATAATATTGATGCGACTTTCCGTAGCTTTTATGAGCCAAAAAACCTTTTTCTTCTAACAAACGCACAATGGTAGAAAGGGTGTTGTAATGCGGTTTGGGTTCGGGCATTTCAACCAAAATATCGTTTACAAATACTTTTTTTAATTGCCATATAACCTGCATTATTTCTTCTTCTTTATTCGTTAGCTTTTCCATGTTCATAATTTGATATTACAAATATAAACTAAAAATTTAGTTATAAAACTATTTTTTTAGTTTATAAAACAAATCACTCAAAATTGTACATTTGTAAAAAGCTTTTTTATGAGTGCTGAATTGAATTTAGGTATCGATTATTTTAACGAAAGTCCGTTTTATTCGGTCATTTCTTTTCATAAGGTTATTGATGCATTGAAAGAAATTGCCAAGGAAACCGAAACGCCTTATCGTGCCATTTATGCTCAATCATTGATAGATGAAGTTGCTAAAGTACCCGAATTATATGACGGTATCACATCTAAAAAACTTATTTACGACAATTTACCACTTATTCATAATTTGCTGGCAGATTTGTTTCCTACGGCTTTAACAACCAACGAAATAAAAGCGGTGAGTTTGCCTTTTCAAAATTTCAATTTTAATTTTACCCAGCGTTTTCAAAAGATAATTAGTGAAGCAGGCGAGGAGTTCGAAATTAATTTTCGTGACTTTAACAACGATCAGTATTACATTTTTAGCTGCTGTTTGATTTTAAATAGATGTTACGGAGAAAATTTTGATGTATCGCGCCCTTTATTTTATGATATTCCAGACAAAAACGGAATATTAAAACATTATCGTATTACATTTAATGGTGATTTTACAGAATTAATTCCTACCGAAAAGGCATTAGAAATTACCCAAGAAGATATTAAAATGCTAAAGCGCAGTTACAACGATATTGCTGTTTGGAAAGAAAAATTTCCAGTACACAGCTGGATTCTGAAAGGCTTTGGAATTATTACGTTGACTGATGTTACCACTGAAAATACTTTGACCAATATAAAAACCAATCTGCTAAAAAATAAACAAGATGCCATTGATGTTTTAAACGCACAAGAAATATTCAGGTCTATTTTTAAGTTAAAGACTATTAATTTCGGAATTTTTTTTATTAACGATCTTACATCAGATTTTTTTGAATTCCCAATTATTTTTGATTTTAAAAGCTTGTTTAAAGTACCCGAAATCGAATCAAAAAGCATAAAAACGGCTGCTAAAAAGTTCTTGAAGCA
>CAMLFV010000094.1 GCA_946479395.1 uncultured Flavobacterium sp.
CGTTTTAAGGCACAAGAAGAGCTTTACAATTATTACAGAAATAAAATAGAAGTGGTTTTAGATTAATGATAAAAATAAAAAAATACGCCGCAATTGATATTGGTTCTAATGCCATGCGATTGCTTATAGCCAATGTTATCGAAGAAGAAAACAAGCCAACACAATTTAACAAAAGTCACTTAATTCGCGTGCCTATTCGTTTGGGTCAGGATGCTTTTACAGTGGGCGAAATTTCCGAAGAAAGTGCAGAACGTATGGTAAAAGCTATGAAAGCGTTTAAATTGCTGATGGATGTTTATCAGGTTGAACAATACGCTGCTTGTGCAACATCTGCAATGCGCGAAGCATATAACGGCAAAGAGTTGGTTGATGAAATTGCCCAAAAAGCCAAAATTAATATCGATATAATTGAAGGAAAAGCCGAAGCTGCCATTATTGCTAATTCCGATTTGGAATCGTACATAAAAAACGACGGACATTATTTGTATGTTGATGTAGGTGGTGGAAGTACCGAATTTACGCTGTTTTCAAACGGAAAACAAATTGTTTCGAAATCGTTTAAAAATGGAACGGTACGCTTGTTAAACAATATGGTAACCGAAAGTGTTTGGCAGGAAATTGAAAAATGGATTAAAACACATACCGAAAATTTATCAAATGTTGAAATAATAGGATCGGGCGGAAACATCAACAAAATATTTAAAATGTCGGGCAAAACCAACGATAAACCATTAACGCAAAGTTATTTGGTACAGCGTTTTAAATACTTAAATTCTTTGTCGTACGAAGAACGTATTTATACTTTAGGGTTGAATACCGATCGTGCCGATGTTATTATTCCTGCCATTAAAATTTACGTAAACGCAATGAAATGGAGCAATGCCAAACACATTTATGTACCAAAAATTGGTCTTTCAGACGGTATTGTAAAAGCAATGTACTACAAGAACACAAAAATTACGATAAACAAAATCCTTTAAGTTTTTAAAGGATTTATTTTTTTAGCGTTGAAAAATCTTCCTTAATTTTACAAAATGAATTTCGAAGAACTAAAAGATTATCTTGATTTTAAAGCAGATCAGTACAACAATCCTAATTTTATTGAAAGCGATCCTATACAGATTCCGCATCGATATAAGATAAAAGAAGATATTGAAATCAGTGGTTTTTTAGCATCGACCATTGCTTGGGGAAATCGGAAAATGATTATTAACAGCGCAACCAATATGATGGATGCCATGGGAAATAATCCGTATGATTTTATTATGAATGCCACAAATAATCAGATTGATTCCATTGATAACATTGTTCATAGAACATTCAATTCAGAAGATTTTAGATACTTTATTAAATCGCTTCGAAATATTTACGAGCATCATGGTGGATTAGAAAATGTTTTTTCTGCGAATAATTCCATAAATCTCCAAAACAGAATATCAGAATTTAAAAAGATTTTTTTTGAAATAGATCATCCGCTGCGAACTACTAAACATATTTCGGATCCTTTAAAAGGCTCTTCGTCAAAAAGGATAAATATGTTTTTGCGTTGGGTTACTAGAAACGACGGAAAAGGAGTCGATTTTGGTATTTGGAACACTGTTTCTCCATCAGAATTATCTTGTCCGTT
This sequence comes from uncultured Flavobacterium sp., assembly GCA_946479395.1. The sequence goes on from CAMLFV010000094.1 coordinate 1,628, forward strand.
AGATGTTCATTCGGGAAATGTAGCTCGAACCTTGGGTATTTTAAATCGAAAACAAAACGATCAAAAAGCATTGATTGAATTAGACGAAGCTTTGAGAAAATTTGATCCTACAGATCCTGTTAAATATGATTTTGCTTTGTTTGGATTAGGTGTTTTTGAAGGAATAAAGTAAACTTATTTAAGTTGATGAAATTTTTTCTTCCCCTTTAAAAAGTAATCAAAAACAATATTATCGATATAAAAATAATTTGATTTAGGATTTTGAACCTGTTTGTCTTTTAGCTTTGAAAGATTGCCATAATACGCAAAATGCGCTTTAATAATTGCAAAAGTATGCAATGGCTGTAAACTCAAAAATAATTTTACACCCGCTAAACCGTCCAAACATAATCGTTTAAAAATAATACCAAAACGCTTTTCTTTTGGAAGATTTTTATACAGCATAAACAAAGAATTCCTAAAGTTTAAAAAGGTTTTCTGCGGGTTCGATTTTTTTAAAGTAGCACCACCAATATGGTAAACGGTACTTTCGTTACAATAATAAACTTTTACGTTTTGGTTGAAAGCTCGCCAACATAAATCGATTTCTTCTTGGTGTGCAAAAAAATGGTCATCAAAACCGTTTAACTGTTTAAAAACACGGTTTCGAATAAAAAAACAAGCTCCCGATGCCCAAAAAATTTCCTGAGTTTGGTATTGGTTTTCGTCTTTTTCTAATATATCAAAAATTCTTCCTCTACAAAACGGAAAGCCGTATTTATCAATAAATCCGCCTGCTGCACCTGCGTATTCAAAATATTTTTTGTTCTTGAAATCTAATATTTTTGGTTGAATAATTCCAATAGAATTATCTTTTTGAAACAAATCTAAAATAGGCTGTAACCAGTTTTCTGTTACTTCAATATCGGTATTCAGCAAACAAATATATTCCTCGTTTACTTGTTTTAAGGCCTCGTTGTATCCTTTGGCGTAGCCGAAATTATCAGAAAGTTGTATCCATTTTACCGACGGAAACTGTGTTTCAACAAAGTGTTTAGATCCATCGGTAGAATTATTGTCTGCAACATAAATTACAGCTTCTGCAGAAAATCGTTCAACAATAGGCAAAAACTGTTTTAAAAGTTCTAAACCGTTCCAGTTTAATAAAACAACCGCAATGTTCTTCATTATTTCAAACGTTGAGAAATTTCCTTTTTAGTAAAATCTTTCAAATCTAAATAAAACACTTCTGCTGTAAAATTTCTATCGTTTGCATAAAAATGTTTTAAGAAAGCTTTGGTAATTTCTGCCGAAATTAATTTAGGATTTTTCTTTACAAAAGTTATGTATTCCTGTTCGTTTTCTACATAAAGTTTTTTGTTAGAAACCTCGAAAGCTGGTTTTGTAGAAGTTCCAAACAAGTACATCATCATGTTTTCTGTGTACGATTTTTTTGCATGATCAATAAACTTGAAATCTTTGTTTTTAACAATAAATTTCTCCCAACTAATAATTAAATCGCGTTGTTTTTCTAGCGAAATTTTCTCGTTATTAATTTGCGAATCGTATAAAAGTTTGTGTTCAGCGTACCGTAATTTTAAATATTCTTCGTATTCACGAGTGATTTTTTTGTGAAATAAATTGTAGAAATATCCTGGTTTTATTTTAAAATCGTAAGTTGTAGAATCAATTTTTCTAAAATACAAACCAACCTTATCATACGTATTTTCCTTACGTAAAATGGTATCGTGCTTTTCGGTCCCCAACTTATGATACGTTTTTAAAGTATTGATTTCTGCCATGTTTATAGAATCTACAATCACGGTTAAACGCTTGTAATAATCAATAAACAATGCTTCGGCTTCCTTTTTGTTGGCTTTTTTTAATTTGCGTTTTAAATCCTTTTGTTCATTCTCTAAATGCTCAACCAATTCTTGTGCATTTTTGTTCGATAAAACATAATCAGGATCGCTAGAATAAAGAATTTCTGTAATAGTATCGTTATTTGAATCGTTTGGTACCGATGTTTTTTCTTTGTTGCAAGAAACAAAAACAGCTGCTACCAACAATCCTATATATATGAAATTTTTACTCATATTTAACTTTTAAGGTAAATCAGTTAAAAACTGATATTTTTTATTTACATAATCTAATTTACAATAATAATGATCTAAACCGTTGGTAACCATTAAAAACTGAGCATTTAAGCTCATATTGTATCGCGCAATTTGATCGAAAACCGATTGGGTTATCTTTACCGATGGTTCTTTACATTCAACCAACAAAAAAATAGATCCTTTCGGCGTAAAAACAACTACATCGTACCGTTTGTTCATGTCGTTAATTTTTACAACTTTCTCGACGTTTATATGCGATTGCGGATACAATTTGACTTTAATCAAAAACTGAACCACATGTTGCCGCACCCATTCTTCGGGCGTTAACAAAACGTATTTTTTCCTGATGTCATCGAAAATGAACCGTTTATTTTCATTATTTTTGAAACGAAATTGAAAATCGGGAAAATTTAAATCACGCATATTGCAAATTTATTCATTCTCTTTAAAAAATCTTTATAAATCTGTGAAAGTTTATGAGTGAGCTAAAAAAAATGATTACTTCGTTTAAAAAAGATGGCTACAAACCGGTATATTTTTTAATGGGCGAAGAACCTTATTTTATTGATTTTTTAAGTGATTATTTTACCAATAATGTAATTTCTGAAGAAGAAAAATCGTTCAATCAGGTTGTTTTATACGGCAAAGATGTTTCTGTGAACGATATTATGTCGCAAGCTCGACAATATCCTTTTATGGGTGATAAAATGCTGGTTGTGGTTAAAGAAGCCCAGGAATTGGTTAAAACTATTGATCAATTTTCGTCGTACTTTAAAAGCGTTCAGCCATCAACTATCATTGTATTTTGTTACAAATACAAAACGCTCGATAAACGTAAAGAACTTTATAAAACCCTTTCAAAATCTGAATTTGCTGAAATTTTCGAAAGCAATAAATTAAAAGATTATCAGGTTGAAGGTTGGATAAAGACTTTGATCAGCGATGAAAAATTAGAAATTGAACCAAAAGCGGTTGCTATGTTGGTTGAATTTTTAGGGAACGATTTAAGTAAGATTTCAAACGAAATTGATAAGTTAAAGATCGTTTTAAAGAATGATAAATTGATTACTGCCGATTTGGTTGAAGAAAATATCGGGATAAGTAAAGAATACAATAATTTTGAACTGATTAATGCAGTTGCTTATAAAAACGAAGCAAAAGCGTTTAGCATAGCCAAATATTTTGCGTTAAATACAAAAAGTAATCCGTTTGTTGTAACAACGTCATTGCTATATAATTTCTTTTCTAAACTGTTGCAATATCATGGAATGATTTATAAAAATGCAGGTGCAAATCCGGCTGATATTGCCAAGCAATTGGGAATTAATCAATATGGATTGAAAGATTATCAGGCAGCAAGCAAGATTTATCCAATGAAAAAAGTAAGTCAGGCAATCGCCGTAATTCGTGAAATTGACTTAAAAGGAAAAGGTGTAAACGGAAGTTTAACGCATGACGATTTATTGAAAGAACTTTTAATTAAAGTGCTTCGTTAATTTTAAAACTCTAATTAATGTCATTAAATAAAAATAAAATATTAGGCTGGGCAACATTAATCATGGTTCTTATGGGATGCATTTTAGTTGGCTTGGCAATTTACCGCTATGCCGATATTGCCGGTTGGGGCTTTGGTGCAGTGGGCGTGGGCTTTTTTGCAATTGCTTGGGTCTTTAATGCCTTGAAGGGCAGGGTGTAGATCTCTTTTAAATTTAGAAGTATAATGAAAATGCATAATTTTAGTTCCGGACCAAGTATTTTGCCACCAGAAGTTTTACAAAAAGCTTCGGAAGCCGTGTTGAATTTCAATAATTCTGGATTGTCTTTAATAGAAATTTCCCACAGAGATTCTTCTTTTGTTGAAATTATGAATTCGGCTCGAAATTTAGCTTTGGAATTATTGAATTTGCAAGGTAAAGGATATTCTTCTTTATTGGTTCAAGGCGGAGCCAGTTTAGAATTTGTTAGAGTTGCAAATAACTTAATGAAAGTTGACGGAAAAGCAGGCTATATAAATACAGGAAACTGGGCAAATAATGCAAAAAACGAAGCTGCTTATTTTGGTGAAGTGGTTGAAGTGGCATCATCAAAAGATAAAAATTACAGTTATATTCCCAAAAATATTGTCGTTCCTAATGATTTAGATTACTTGCACATTACATCGAACAATACCATTTACGGAACACAGTTTAAAGATTTTCCTGAAACTAATGTTCCGTTGGTTTGTGATATGAGTTCGGATATCTTTTCTCGAAATTTAGATTTTTCAAAGTTCGATTTGATCTATGCTTGTGCCCAAAAGAATGCCGGAACATCTGGAGTAAATTTGATCGTTGTAAAAGATGAATTGCTGGATAAAACCAACAGAAGTATTCCGAATATCATGAACTATAAAAAGCATATCGAAAGAGAAAGTATGTATAATACACCTTCGGTTTTTTCGGTTTATGTCAGCTACCTTACAATGAAGTGGCTTAAAGATTTAGGCGGAATTGTTGCTGCAGAACGTCGAAATCTAGCAAAAGCCAATTTAATGTATTCTGAAATAGATAGAAATAGTCTGTTTTATGGAACCGCAGTAGTTGAAGATCGATCTGTAATGAACGCTACCTTTTTTCTTAAAGATGAAAATCTAACAAAAGCGTTTGATGAATTATGTTCTAGCGAAGGAATTTATGGCGTAAAAGGTCACAGAGTTTTTGGTGGTTACCGCGCATCAATGTATAATGCTTTACCAATGGCAAGTGTTCAAAAATTTGTTGAAGTAATGCAGTTTTTTGAAACAAGATATATGTAAAAAATGGCTTCCACATTGGAAGCCATTTTTATTAATTATTCTTCAAAAAATCTTGAATTTGCGTAATCAATTCGTTTAAACTTTCGTCTTTAGGATTTATCGCTTGTGCCTTTTTATAATAATCTAATGTGGTAGTGTAAACCAATCGTTTTTCATGCATTAGATCGTTACGTTTTTTGTTTGATGTTGTTGTATTTGGCAACGCATTAATCTTATTGGTTATATCGGCATCTTTCTGTAATTCAATATTCCCCAAGGATTTTAAAGCATCAAAATGATTTTTATTCAACAGCAAAATCTTATTTAAATATTCTTTAGCCTGCTCATTTTGATTGTTTTGCATATTAATAATTGCTAAATTATAAAGCAAAATTTCGTTTTGCGGAAAGCGTTCAATACCTTTTTTTGCATACTCTTCAAACTTGTATAAACGGTTGGTATTGTAGTATAATGATAATACATTCATTAAACTATTTACATTGTCTTTATCTAAATCATACGCTGTTAATGCATAATTTTCAGCTTCAGAATAATTTTCCTTATTTAGTAAAATATGTGTTAGATTGTTGTAAATATCAGCTTTAGCACTTTTACTAAATATGGTTTCAGCTTTTATATGTGTTCCACTTTTAACAGCCAAATCACGTGCTTTTTTATCAAAACCAAACGATTCTACTTTACCTGTTGTCTGTGAAGTTGCTACATAAGTTTGCGATTCTCCGTTGTATTTCAGTTTAATTAAATCTTTAAACTTACTTTCGGCATAATCAAAATCCTTTGCGTTAACAGCATCGCTTGCAGCATAATATAAGTAAACAGTATCAACCGCGTTTAAATAATAAGCTTGCTCAAATAAACGGCTCGATTTTTTATAATCTTTATTTCTGTTGCTGTCAATGGCTTCATCAACCAATTCTGCCAGTAGTGAATTTTTTAAAGCAGTAATTTCGGTAGTATATTTTTTGCTTTTGGTTTCGTTTTCAAACTTAATCAACTGATTGATTGATTCGATAGATTTTGATCGATTTTCATTAAAATCAACTCCGCTGTTTGCAAGATTGATTAAATTCTTGGTTTTAAAGAAATAATAAGCTGCTTTTTGATCATCGGTTGCCTGTGGAAGCATTTTTTCTACGGTTGAAAGTAAAGCTGCTGTTTCGGTTGTATTGTTTCTTTTAACCAATTTTTCCAATTCTTTCAGCTCGTTTTTTTGAGCAAAAGAAGAAGAGCATGTTACTAAAAACATGCTCATCATCATTAATTTATTCTTCATTTGTATCTTCTGAATCGTCTTCTAATTCTAAATCTTCATCATCATCTTCTTCCACTTCATCAACCACATCTTCTAAAATGTCGTTTTCATCAACCGCTAAAAGATCTTTTTTCAATTCGTCATCCATTTCATTTTCATCATCTTCATCACGCATAACCTTTGCAACTGCTGCAATAGAATCGTTTCCTTTGATGTTGATTAATCGAACACCTTGCGTATTACGACCCATTACACGAAGATCAGACACACGTAAACGAATGGTTAATCCTGATTTGTTTATGATCATTAAATCATCGTTATCTGTAACCGAATTAATAGAAATCAACGCACCGGTTTTGTCAGTAATGTTCATTGCTTTAACACCTTTACCACCACGGTTTGTTTCGCGGTAAGCATCTAAAGACGAACGTTTTCCGTAACCGTTTTCAGAAACAACTAAAATTTCTGATTCTAAATCGGATACCGTTACTAAACCAATAACCTCATCTTTTTCATCGGCTAATTTAATACCGCGTACTCCAGACGCTGTTCTACCCATAGGGCGGGTTTTTGATTCATCAAAACGAACCATTTTACCGTTTTTAGCAGCAACCAATACTTTAGAATTTCCGTCGGTTAATTTTGCTTCTAACAATTCATCTCCGTCTTTAATCGTAATGGCATTGATACCATTTTGACGCGGACGCGAATATTGTTCTAACGATGTTTTTTTAACCTGACCTTGTTTGGTACACATTACAATATAGTGATTACCAATGTATTCTTCGTCACGTAAATCTTGTGTACAGATAAATGCTTTAACCTTATCGTCGTTTTCAATATTGATTAAGTTTTGTATTGCACGACCTTTTGCTTGTTTGCTTCCTTCAGGAATTTCGTAAACGCGCAACCAGAAACATTTTCCTTTCTGTGTAAAGAACAACATATATTGGTGGTTTGTTGCCACGTACATGTGTTCTAAGAAATCTTGATCGCGGGTTCCTGCCGATTTTTGACCAACACCACCGCGGTTTTGCGTTTTATATTCGCTTAACGGTGTACGTTTAATGTAACCCGCGTGCGAAATAGTGATAACAACCTGCTCATCGGCAATTAAATCTTCAATATTCATTTCGCCACCTGCATATTCAATATGTGATCTGCGGGCATCACCGTATTTATCACGAATTTCTGTTAATTCTTCTTTAATAAGATTCATTCGCAATTCTTTGCTTGCCAATAATTCTTGTAAATGAGCAATTAACTTCATGATTTCATCAAACTCTGCACGTAATTTTTCCTGCTCAAGACCTGTTAACTGACGTAAACGCATCTCAACAATGGCACGAGCCTGTATTTCAGATAAAGAAAAACGTTCAATTAAACGCTCACGAGCTTCATCGGCATTTTTAGAACTACGGATGATTTGAATTACTTCATCGATATTATCCGAAGCAATAATCAATCCTTCTAAAATATGTGCACGTTCTTGTGCTTTTCTTAATTCATATTCTGCACGACGCGTAACAACTTCGTGACGGTGCTCTACAAAATAATGAATTAATTCTTTTAGATTTAATAACTGCGGACGACCGTTTACCAACGCAATATTGTTGATACTGAACGATGATTGCAACTGCGTAAACTTGTACAACATGTTTAACACAATGTTTGGTACAGCTTCGCGTTTTAATATATAAACGATACGCATACCTTTACGGTCTGATTCGTCACGTATTGTTGATATTCCTTCAATCTTTTTGTCGTTAACAAGCTCAGCCGTTTTCTTGATCATTTCGGCTTTGTTTACCTGATAAGGAATTTCTGAAACAACAATACATTCTCTACCATCAACTTCTTCAAAATTCGCCTTTGCACGCATAACAACGCGACCACGACCGGTTTTGTAAGCTTCTTTTACACCTTCGTAACCATAAATGATTCCTCCTGTTGGGAAATCTGGTGCTTTGATATGATGTAGTAATTCATCAATTTCAATCTCGTTATTATCGATATAAGCCAACGTACCGTTAATAACTTCTGTTAAGTTATGCGGTGCCATATTGGTTGCCATACCAACAGCAATTCCCGATGCTCCGTTTACCAATAAAGTAGGTATTTTGGTAGGCATTACTTTAGGTTCTTCTAAAGTATCATCGAAGTTTAACTGAAAATCAACTGTTTCTTTGTCGATATCAGCCAAAATTTCTTCCGAAATCTTTTTCATTCTTGCCTCGGTATAACGCATAGCCGCAGGGCTGTCGCCATCTACCGAACCAAAGTTTCCTTGTCCGTCTACCAATAAATAACGTAAGCTCCATTCTTGTGCCATACGAACCATGGCATCGTAAACAGACGAATCGCCGTGAGGGTGGTATTTACCTAAAACTTCCCCAACAATACGGGCAGATTTTTTATGAGCTTTGCTTGCAGTAACACCTAATTCGTACATACCGAATAATACACGGCGGTGAACAGGTTTTAATCCATCTCGAACATCTGGTAATGCTCTGGAAACGATAACGGACATTGAATAATCAATGTATGCCGATTTCATTTCTTCTTCGATGTTAATAGGAATTAACTTTTCTCCGTCAGAGATCATATTTTATACTTTTATTATTTCGAATTTTAACGTGCTAATATACTATTT
>CAMLFV010000095.1 GCA_946479395.1 uncultured Flavobacterium sp.
ATCTGATTTTTTTGCTTCTTCAAAAGCTTTCATTAAGTTTTTTGGTGCATCACCAACATATTTTGATTCAATTTCAGAATAATTGATTAATAAAATATTTTTGTTTAATTCATTTGCAACAGCGTGAGCAGACATTGTTTTTCCTGTTCCTGGAGCACCATAAAAATTAAGTATCAATCTAGGTTTTGAATCTATTTCAGAGAAACCCCACATGTCATAAATTAGTTCGCGTTCGTTTATAAGCGTTAATGTGCTAACAATATCATCTTTTTCTTCTTCGCTGATGATGATTTGTTCTAACGAATATCTTGGTTTTTTTGCCATAAACATATCAATTATTTCTCCTTTAGCTTTTAGTTGGCTCATTTTTTTTTTATAGTTTTCTGATGCTTTTATTATTTGTTGATAATTCTCATTTTCTACTAAAAGTAAAAACCTTAAATCTTCATTTTGTGAATCTATCTGAATAAATTTTAGATACATTTGTAATTCATAAAAATCTTGTTCTCTCTGTTCTAAAACTTTTGTTATATAGATTTTAACTTCATTTGATTCTTTTACTAAAGAGATTTTATTGCTATTTAAAAATGAAAAATCATTTGATGATTGCAATAGAAAATATCTATCGTTTAAAGTAGTTTTAATATGCCTTAAAATACTTTTTAACAACTCGTTTTCAATGTTAGATTCTTGTATAATTTTTACCATATTATTATACCTTCCTTTTCTAATTTTTTATTTAGATCTAAATCTATACTTTCATATTCAACTTTTCCAACATCTGTAATTTCTTCAGTTTTACTATTAATTTTACCTACATAAATAAAACCATCTTCTTTTGCTATAAAGTCTTTCAAATTAATTGAATTGAAATTATTAGAATTAAAATTGTTTTTTATTTGTCTATTTAATTCTTCTTTTGCTTCTTTTGCTTTTCTTAAAAATCTAACTTTTAATACATACCTTACTAACTTTGCTAACACAAATCCTGCACCAAAGCCTATTACTCCGCCTATTAGAAACGGGACAATAAACCATATAATTAAAGGCGTAACTATCATTCTTTTATAATTATCATATCCTTTTTTCCAAATGCTAAACGTAGAGATTCATCAATATTATTACATTGAAGTTGTAGCATTTTGCCTTCTACAATTTCACTTTTCGTATTATCATAAAAAGTAATGACATAATCCTTATTTACTTTCAAAAGAACCAAATCTTGATTTTCTGGAATTCCTGTTTCTTTTGTAAGTTCTTTTGCCATCGATACAACATCTGAAAATTTCAAAATATCATATTTCTTTATTTCTATACCTTCTGTTTTTTTATTATTGTTCAACATATAAAAAAAGCCGTAAACAGCCAATCCTCCAACAACTGCTCCAATAATTATTTTTTCCATTTTGTTCATCTTATTTATTTATTTTCTAAAACCATCATATCTTTATCTGAAAACTGTAATTTTGTTTGATCATCTAATGATTCATAAGAAATAACTTCAGTTTCTTCCTCTAAAATTTCTCCGGTGTCTTTATCATAAAATGTATTAACTATCTTATCTTTAGAAAGTTTAGTGTCAAAATCATTCATATTTACAGTATTATAATTTCCATTAGCCATATTTTCTTTTATTATAATTGAAACGGGAACTGCATTAGGCTTCTTATTAATAACTGCATCATACTTCGATTTGAAAAAGTTAACTATATTCTGTAAAAAGCTAACTATTTTTGTAAATACCTTCTTTAAAGAATTCCAAGCTCTTTTTAAGAGTTTTCTTATTGCATCTAACATATCTTCTTATTTTTATTTATTTATTATTACCATTTCTTTATCTCCAAACGACTGTTGAATAGCTGAATCTATGTTGTTTACATACAAGCATAAAATTTCATTTTCTGTTACCGGCTTTTTATCACTATCTAACTTTTGAATGAAGTAAACTCTCTTATCTTTCTTTTTATCATATTCTCCTTTTAAGAGAACTACCGACTGAAAATCTTTTGCACCGTAATTCTCCAAGATTTCTTTTAATGAATCCATATTTAATAAATCAACCGCTAAAACTTCGCACAATTTGTCAGTATTTCCAGCGATTACTTCATTGAATTGATCTAACTTCTCTGAAATCTGTTTTCCTACTTTTTCAGCTTTAGAGAGAAATTTTTCTGCAATTTTTAGGTTTTCTTCTGTTGCTACACTTTTAAAAAAAATAAAACCTCTTCCTAATAATTTAACCATATCTATAAAATTTAAAAAATTAATATTCTTACCTAACCTCCTCAACACTTACAAACCCCGGATTTAAAACAAAATTTGCTTTAAGATCAATACCGTACACTCGCAAAAAAGCATTGTTTATGGCTTCGGTTCCCGGTCCGTTTCCGTCCCACGGAATGCCCAAGTGGGTAAATTGTAAGGTCATGCCTTTTTCTATGATGCTGCCATTAGGCAGGCGTTCGGTTTTTGTAATGGTTGCTTTGTATAGTGCCATGGTTGTTTTTATGTTTATTCGTGTAATTGTTTATTTAGCTTCGCTCCGTTCGGACTTTGTCCTCGGGTGTTGAATTGTTTATTTGTTTACACCTCCCTAACCCTCCTCAAGGAGGGAATTATTTTGTACAGATATCTCGACTTCGCTCGATATGACAAAATTGTGTTTCATCTATTCTCTTTATACAGCTTTAAAGCTTTCAGGTGTTCCTGCTTTACTTCTTGCCGCAATGCTTTTGGTTGTAACACTTCTACCAGTGATCCGTATTTAAGTACTTGTTGTTTTAATTCAAAGTTTGGTTTTACCAAAAGTTGTATTGTAAATTCAGCTTCATTATCGGTCAGTTGTTGTTGCAACCTGTGTATGGGTACCGATTGTACATAGCTTTTTTGACTTGGATGAAACCGCAATACTACTTTTTCTACAGGCTGTTTATCGCTGTTTGTTAATCCTACCACATTGCGAAAAAGCTGTTTTACTTTGTCTACATTGGCTTTAAATTTTTTAGCGGTTAGTTCTAAATCTTCTATCCGCTCTAACGCAAATGCTTTATACGTTTTGTTATGTTCGGCAATAATGTACCAGCGGTTTTGATATTGCTTTAAAAACAAAGGCTTGGTTTCGTATAATTCACACTTATTTTTTACATACGACTGATACCTGAACTTGATCTTCTGCTTTTTTTGCGTGGCTGTTAACACCTCTTCAAAAACATTGTGAAACATAGAACTGGGTTGATTTTCAAACTCTAAATACGTGAGATACTTTGTGTTTTCCGAAAACAAACCGCTTACCGAATTTGCTGTAATCATTTCCTGCATTAACTGTAAAAACCTGTTGGTTTCATGGTGTGCATCGTTAGCATCGTCAATAAAATACCCTTTATTTACGTTGCAATACGTAATAGGCATGTTGTAGCCGTCGATCAACGCTTTGCGGTCGCGGTAAAAGGTTCGGTCGGTAATCGTTATTTCCATCTCTTCAAACAATTTTATTATATCGTTCATAGACGGATAGTGCCTATCTGCAATCCATTTTACCAAATAATAATAGCGTATGTAGGGCGATTTTTGTTTCATTTTTATTTATGGTACAAACCTATGCGTATTGACTGCCAAAACGTGTCAGTGTTTTTACGCTTTTTTACATTTTTTTGTAAATCTATCTTTAAACAAGTAATGTTTTAACTATTATTGGGTAAACTGCCTTGTTTTTTGAGTGAATGATTAATATGACTGCAACAACTGTTTAAATTGTTGCTGTAATTTTGGATTTCCTGTCGATAATTTCAAGCATTTATGAATATAAACTTGTGCTTTTTCGGTATTATGTTCGGCTAAATAACACAATGCTTTAAGAAAATAACTGCTTGAAAGTGCCGGTGTATCTACTGCTTGTTTTTTTATAAGCTTTATATTAAAACGGATGATTTTTTTAGCTTCGGCAAAGCGATTGGTACAATATAGAAGCGTAGCACAAGCATCGTTAAACATATAATTTAAGTGATAATGCCGATGCTGTTTTATAAGGAATAATGCCAAACCAAACTCTTTCTTTTCAGTTAGCTGATTTATTTTTTGTGTAAGTGCATGCACGTTCATAAGTTAAAAAAGAACCTTTTTGTTATACATTTTTATCTGTACAAAAGTAAATGCTGTAGCTTTTTTATGTTACAAAATTGGGTGAATGGCTGTTTTTTTTGAGTGAATGAGGTTTACATCCCCCTTAATCCCCCTTCAAAGGGGGAATTTGCAGAACTTTTATATACGGTTAACTGTTGTCCCCTTGAGAGAAGGTTAGAGTGTTTTACTTTTTATGTTAACCATCAAAGGGAGAATTTGTATATTCTATTACAAATATATTATTATCTGTGTGCCTTTGTTTGAAGTACTGATTTGTATAGGTTTTTGAAGTTTTTTCTGGGTAAGATCTAATCGGGTTTGTACAATAGAAATTCCTTTAGATTGATGTATTGCTCCTGTTTTTTGCTGATATCCTATACCGTTGTCTGTAATTGTAATTTTTATTGATTGATCTTCTTTTTCGATTTTCAATTCAATTTCGGGTTTTAAAATCGTTGGTGGAAACGCATGTACAATAGCATTTTCTATGAAAGGTTGCAGTAATAATGGAACAATTTTAATCTGTGTAACATCTATATCTTCGGCAATATTTTCAGTAAATACAATGGCATGTTCGGCACGTAGATTTTCAATCTCCATATATTGTTTCAAGTACGCAATTTCATGGTAAATTGTAATGTCTTTTTTGTCTGAATATTCTAAAGTAGTTCGTACCAAAGCAGAAAATCGTTCTAAATAATACAAAGCATTATCAACATCTTTACAAATAATAAAATATTGAATAGAACTTAACACATTGAATAGAAAATGAGAATTCATCTGACTTTTAAGTGCCTGCAATTTTACATCTGCTAATTGTTTATCAAATAAAAGTTCCTTTTTTTCCTGTTGATTCTGCAGTTCTATAACTGCCAATTTCTGTGTTTGCTTCTGTTTTAAATAATTTATTCGGATTCTGTACGCAGCATACGTAAAACCCGAAATCAGCAAAATACAACCTGCTAAAAACCACCAAGAATAATAAAACGGCGGTTTAATGGTAATGTTAATGAGTATTTGAGTTGAAACAGTTCCCGTATCTTCGTTGTAAATCTGTAATTCTATAGGATAATTGCCATAGTTAAGATAGTTTAAGCTCAACTGATTTTCTGTAGTTAATTCCTGCCACGGTTCCGATGCTTTTAAACGGAATTTAAATTGTAATTTATCAGGATATTTAGCATTGTATACCTGAAAATTCAAACGGATATTATTCTCGTTAAAAGGCAAAGTTATCTGATCATTGCCATATTCTTCATTCAAAATTTTGTTGTTATTGACAAACAAATCGGTAATAGAAAGCTTATTATTAAACGATCTTTCTTGCACGAAATAATCATTATTCAGCATAAAATAACCTTCTTTTGTAGCAATAAACAGCTTATTATTTTCTGCGGTTGCACTAATGCTGTTGTAATTATTAAAACCTTGTGCTTTATCAATAAAAAAATAAGTATTTTCTTTAAAAACATTCAACCCTAAATTGGTTGCTATGTACAAAACTCCGTTCATTTCATGCACAAAATTGGTAGCACTTCCTTTAATTTCGGTGAACGGAATATGTTTTTGAATTTTTATTTTCGGTTGTGAAACATCTAAAACATACACATCGTTATAATCGGATACTACAACCAAATTTCCAGTTTCAGTAGTGCAAATACGCTTAATTTTAGGTTCGGTAAATGATTTATCTAAGAGAAACGAACGAAATTTTCCGTTTTTAAATTCGTACAAACCACTTAGTGCCGATGCAAAATAAACAGCGTTTTTTGTTTGTGCTATGGATACAATTTCAGCAGGAATTTCAGGTTTTTTCCAATCGTGAAAATAATCGTACTTAAATTGGTCGATATCCTTAAAAATTCGGACACCGGCATACGGAACCGCCGCAATTAAATCGTTATGAAAAAAGGTAAAATAGTAAACATGAATTGGGTAATAGTTTGTAATTTCTCCGTTCAAAGTAAGTTTAAAAATACCTATGTTGGTATTCACCCACAAATTGTTTTTATGAATTAGCGAACTGTAAAAAATAATTTTATCGGCAGGTGTGCTGTAATCTATCGGGTAAAAATGATTTTGAATAACCGCTTGTTTGCTGTATTTTGAAGGATTTTGCTGTTGAAAATTTTTAAATGCGTTTTTAGAAAGATGTTTTATTTCGATTGAATTTTGATAGATCGAAAAACCGTTGTTGTGAAAAACATATTCTTTTTGATCATCAACCGCAATTGCAGCTATTTCTTTCGGATTTTTTTGATGATAAACCGGCGCATTCAGGTTTACTTCTGCCAAACCATTGTTTTGAGAACCAAGATACAAAAGCTGATTCTTTCTATCGTAAGCAATGCTTTTAAAATCGGTAAACGGAATATTAAATTCGGTAGTTTTATCAATAAAATTATTATTTTCAAATTTAAAAACACCGCCTTTATTTTCAACAATTCCAGACGAAACCAAATACATTTGTTTGTTAACCGACAAAAACTTGTGCGCGCTGCTTACATTGAACGTACGAATTGTTTCAAAAGACCGGACATTTAATTCAAACAAATTATTTTCTGCACCAATAAAAAGTCGATTGTTGAAAACAAAACTTGAAAACGTTTTTTTTAGGTTAGAAACCTGCACGAGTTTTTGCGGTGTAACTTCAAAAATTCCATTGTTAACCGTTGTTAAATATACTTTATTGTGTAATGTAAAAAAGCTTGTAACATTAAAAAAGTAATCGGGATGATGCTCAAATTTCGGATTTTTAATGGAAAAATCTTTGGTTGATATAATAGAAACTCCGTTTAAAGTTCCTGCGTAAATTTTATTGTTGTGATAAAAAAGCGACCGAACGCGATCATTAATCAATCCGGTTTTTTCGTTGATCAGTTGGCTTGTTTTTTTGTTGAAATATAAAATTCCCTGCCCAAACCCCGCAACCCACATTCCCTTTTCGGTATCTTGAGAAATATCAAAAACATTATTGAATTTATATTTTGTGGCTTCGGGCACATTTTTATACGATCTTCCGCTTCTTAAAACCAATCCTGCACGTGAACCCAGCCATAAATTCCCGTCTGCATCAACAAAACCAGCCTGAATGTTATTAGAAACCAAACCGTTGTTGGCAGTGTGAATTTTAGTATCGACAAATTGCGCCTGAATAAACTGCGTGCAAAGAAAAAGACAGAAAGTAATTAAAATTCTCATAAAAACATTTTTCTGATCGCTTCTTTATAAGTTGCAGAAACCGGAATTTTCTGTGCTTCCTCACCGTTTTGATTGATTACCAACAAATTTTTATCTTTTTCGAAATGCGAAACATGGTTCATATTTACGATAAACGATCGGTGTACCCGCTGAAATAACTGCTGTGGAAGTTTCTTTTCCAAATCGCCCAATGTTCTGCTTAAAATATGTTTGGTTTTATCGTTTTTTAAATAAATTTCGCAGTAATTATCATCGGCTTTGCAAAATGTAACATCTTCTAACTTTATAAGTGTTCGTTTATTTTGTAACGTATTTGCTAACTTTAAGTACTTTTTTTGGATGTTTTTTTCTTGATAGCGTTCAAAAATCTTCAACAATTTTTCGCGTTCTAATGGTTTTTGCAGGTATCCGAAACAACCAATTTCGTTAACCGATTTTTCCAAAAACTGCGAATAAGCGGTAACAAAAACCACTTCAAAACTGTCTTTGTTTACTTTATTGAACAATTCAAAACCGATGGCTTCGGGCATCTCAATATCCAAAAAAACCAAATCGGGCAAATAGGTTTCAATAGCCAACGTGCCTTCTTTTACAGAATTGCACAAAATTATTTCAAACCGATTGTTTGGAAACAAAATGTTTATATAGCCTTTTAAAACTTCGCGCGCTTTAGGTTCATCGTCTATAATTACCAAAACCAAGTTATTCATGAATTGTTGTGTTTTAATGCAAATTAATGTTTAGTTACGGATTTTAAATTCAAGCCGTTCATGGCATTTGGTTGTAAATTGTGCACATTTTTCTGCGTAAATCTCGCGACTTTATCGTAAAACAAAATAATTACCGGAACGTCATTTGCAACAATTTGATCCATTTGCTGATATAATTCGGTACGTTTTTCATCATCAACTGTATTCAATGCCTGCTGGTATAAATTATCGAAAGTCGAACTTTTAAAATGCGTATAATTTGGTCCGTTTGGCGTAAAGTTATTACTGTAAAATAACGACAGATAATTTTCTGCATCGGGATAATCGGCAATCCAACTTCCTCTGAAAAACGACAGTTTATTAGTTGCAATCGCCTGTCGCAATGTACTTGGGGGCATTACATCAATCTTCACTTTAATTCCCAATCTTTCCCATTCGCGTTGTAAATATTCGGCAATATCCAAATACGTATTGTTGGTGCTTAAAGTAATTTCAATAGGTAATTTTCGATTTTTTTTGACCTGATTAATCAATTCTTTTGCTTTAGTCGGATTATACAAAGGATCTTTCGTCGGTTGAAATCCAGGCAAGCCGTTAGGAATCATTCCGTTTACTTTTCCATCGCCCATTCCGTTTCGCAGATAAGCAACCAATTTTGTTCGATCAAAACCATGGTTCAATGCCTGACGAATTCGAATATCACTCATTAGCGGATCATTCATATTAAAACCTAAATATTCGGTATTCAAATACGGACCAGTAAGCATTTTTATTTTGTCTTGATATTTCTCTTGAAGCTTTCCGTTAGGTTGCAGCAATTCATCCTTATACGATGGATCCAACCCAGAAATCATATCAATTTTTCCTTGAATAAACTGCATAAAACCACTTTGCTTATCAGGTAGAAAAGTAATGGCAATGCTTTCTAAATAGGGTAATCTTTTTCCCGAGGAATCTTTTTCGTGATAATTAGGATTCTTCCTTAAAACCAATTTCACATTTTCTTCCCAAATTTTAAACTGAAAAGGTCCTGTTCCAATAGGATTCGATCTAAAATCAATCGATTTATCTTCGGTAATTTCTTTCGGAACAACCGATGCGTATTTCATTGAAAGCAGACTTAAAAAAGCAGGAAACGGATTTTTTAAATCAATCTTAAAGATCGAATCGTTCACTGCTTTGTAACTATTCACATGCTGAAAAACCCATGTTCCAGGCGATGCTAAATCTTCGCTCAAAACTCGGTTAAAACTGTATTCAAAATCATACGCCGTAACTAATCTGGTGCTGTCTTTACCAAAATTCTTATGCTTGTGAAAATAAACATCGTTACGAAGGGTAAATTTATACTGCAAACCATCTGTAGAAATATTCCAACTTTTCGCAATATCGGGGGCAACGTGCAGTGAATCATCTAACTGAACCAAACCGTTAAACAACTGTGTGCAAGGCCAGATAATTGCCATGTTTCGCGCAAAAGCAGGATCTAACGTTTGAATGTTTGCACTTTCGTTGTATCTAAACACATCGTTATCAGTAAAAACACTCTCTTTTTTACCGCAACTAACTAAAAATAAAACACTTGTAAATAAAAGTAGGTAACCAAGCTGATATTTCATCAAACCAAAATTTGTTCGTAAATTTGCCCATTGCCAACCGCAGTTATGCAGTTAGTAAAGATAAATGAATTTTTACACTACTTGTAGTTATGATCATGGAAAACAGAAAAAAAGTAGCGTTTTATACCTTGGGATGTAAACTGAATTTTTCAGAAACATCTACTATTGCCCGCAGTTTTAACGATGAAGGATTTGATCGTGTTGATTTTGAGGAAACTGCAGATATTTATGTGATTAACACTTGCTCGGTTACCGAAAATGCCGATAAACAGTTTAAACAGATTGTAAAAAAGGCATTAAAAAATAACGATAAGGCTTTTGTTGCAGCCGTGGGTTGTTATGCACAATTAAAACCAGAAGAATTGGCTGCCGTTGACGGCGTTGATTTGGTTTTAGGAGCTACCGAAAAGTTTAAAATTACTGATTATATAAACGATCTTTCTAAAAACGATATGGGCGAAATTCATTCTTGCGAGATTGAAGAAGCCGATTTTTATGTAGGAAGTTATTCTATTGGCGACAGAACCCGAGCGTTCTTAAAGGTTCAAGACGGTTGCGATTATAAATGCACCTATTGCACCATTCCATTGGCACGCGGAATTTCTCGTTCTGACACTATGGAAAATGTAATGAAAAATGCCAAAGAAATTTCTGAAAAAGGTATTAAAGAAATTGTTTTAACAGGTGTAAATGTTGGTGATTACGGTAAAGGCGAATTTGGAAACAAAAAGCACGAGCATACTTTTTTTGAAT
>CAMLFV010000096.1 GCA_946479395.1 uncultured Flavobacterium sp.
TTTTCTATTTAAAACTATTGCCAATTTCGCTTTGTTTTGAAGCGATAATGCTACCCAATTTTTCTTTAAATCGATAAAATTCTGATTCAATTGCTTAGAAACATCAGCAGGAATTGCAAAATCTTTCGCATAATAACTCTTCACAAAAGCATAATTAATCGCACTGTGATTTGAGAATGTCTTGTCTTTTGTTTTCAGTTGATCCTGGATTTTAACATCAATAAACCTGTGAGCTTTATTTACGATGTTTTTCACATCGGTTTCGTTAAAATGCGAAATTCCTAATTTATCTAATTGTTCTGCCGTAACCAAAATGTGCTGCGTTATGTAATCGTTTTCAGATCCGCCCGAAAACCAACCAAAACCACCCGATGCGTTTTGACGTTCACCTAATGTTTTAATAATTTCATCGGCTTCTTTTTCCAATCGATCCCTATCAAAGTAAGCTGCTAACTGTGCTTTTTTCTCTTCATTTGAAACTAAATCTTTCATCCACGGAGTTTCCTGAAGCACTAGTTGTTTCAATTCTTCATTGTCCTCTAATTTCGATTTTGGGTTATTCTTCCATTCAGAAATCAAATCTTTAATCGTCGGATTTTTTTCTAACACATGCATCGCTAAAACATCGGCAAAATACTTGGCAAAAATTTGTTCGTTACAAGTGTGCTGAAAATCGTACAAATAAGGCAACGACTGCATGGTTAACCAAGTGGCGTTGTGCGAAATTTCTACCACAAACTGATGATTTTTCAACGTTTGTGAATTGTTATTTAGTAAATTATCAAGTTTATACTCTTTATTTTGATTACCCAACTGCCAAATCGGAGCCGTTTCGGTAATCAATGTTCTGTTGCTTAAAACCGGAATAACGCTTTCTTCACCATCGGTAAAATTGCCAGCTTTTACAGAAATGCGGTATTGCAACCCTTCGATCTCTTTAGGAATTTCAACCGACCAGCTAACGGTATTGGCACTTAATCCGTTGATTGTTGTTGGAACAAGTTTATCGGTTCTAATGATTTTATCAGTTAAATCTTCGCCGGTAACGGTATTAAACAAACGCAAAACAGCAGTTGCCTGCAACGGAGTATTGGTGGTATTGCTTACGCGCGCTTTTAAAACAACCATATCAGTCTCACGAACAAAACGCGGCATGTTTGGCTGTATCATTACATCTTTTTGGGTTCTGCTTAAACTTTGTATATAAACAAAATTGGTTGCTTTATTATGTGCCAACCCACGGAATTTCCATTTTGTTAATGCTTCGGGTGCGGTAAAATCAATTTCTACCGAACCATCTTTCTGAATTTTTAAATGCGGAAAGAAGAAAGCTGTTTCTTGTAAGTTTTTGCGTAATGGAATCTCTAAATGTTCTGCTGCCTGCTGTGCTTTTTTAGTAGTAATAACAATAACACCGTTTGCGCCACGATTACCGTAAATGGCAGTTGCACCGGTATCTTTTAGAATAGTAACATCACCTACTTCATCAGGATTTAATGCTTTAAAACGCGATGCCGAGATTGGTACTCCATCAATAACATACAAAGGTTGAGCATCTCCAGTAATAGACCCTAAACCACGCAAAACAACAGATGTAGTAGCACCAGGTTGCCCTTCTATAGTTTTAGATCTTACTGGTGATGCAGCTACTGCACTTTTCGATTTTGACATGGTTCGGTATGTATCAATAACTACTTCATTCAACATATCTTCTTCATCTTCAAACTGCATAACATTATCGAACTCATTATTAACATAAACTCCTGGAAGATTCTTTAATATCTTTTCAATTAGATCATTTCTTTTCTTATCTGAATACGATTTATCTTCTTTTAAATGATTGTAAATTCGGTTTAAGCGTTGTAATTCATAAGTTTCATCTGCAAAACGTTGAACTGCTTTCTGATTTATTTCATCGGTATTTGGTTGTAAATAAACAACAGTAAATTTATTTTTAAGTTGTAATCTTTCTTGTTTATAACCTAATGCAGCAACTGCTACAGGTTGCTTTTTTTCTGACCACACACGACCAAATCCTTCAGTATTTGTCACAGAACCATTAGCTGAAATTATATTGTAAACATAAGCATTTGCTATTGTTTTATAAGAAACAGCATCACGAACTTCTATTTGATAATATACAACTTTCTGGTTAAAATAATCTTTAGGTAAATGATCTTGATAGGATTTATTGAACCATTTATTTTTACTAAAATCGTATCCGAAATAATTAAATCCGTTAAAATAAAACGATTGACTGTGGTAAAAATTAGTTGCAATACTGTAATAGTTATTAAGAACACTGCGTTGTGAATTGATTCTACCAAAATAAATATCTTTTGATTTACTAAAGAAATTTTGGTTTGTATCCCAATCTCTGGAATGCAAAACATCTAAAGAAGCATCATACATACTGGCTAAAAACTCGCCCTGCATTGCTTTTTTTGTGTCTTTAGATTTAAAGTTTAATTTCCACTGATACGCTTTACCCGGAATTAATTTATTGTTCCAAACTTCCCATTCTGTTAACCATTCCTCTTTATTACTTTTCTTTTCAGGAATATCATAACTTCCGTTACCATTAAACGTTAAATGTTCTTTAGCAAAGTACCATTGATATTGTATGTTAGCATTTTCTTTACTATCTGCTAACGGAATTTTTACTAACTGTGAACCTTTTGAAACCGTAACTAATTTTGCACTTAATGTTGCATTTGTATTAAAAACTTCCAGATAAAGAGATACATTTTCGTATGCAGAAAGCACTTGTAAAATCAATTCTTTTTCAGAAGAGCTTTTATGCGTGTTTATTTTGAAGGATTCATTTGTGGCTAAATCTTCCTTAACATTATGTATATTTATATCTGTTGAATCTTTTAAGGATAATTTCGATTTTTCATCTACAATTTCAAAAACAACTTTATAACTTCCTGTTTGCCAATTGGTAATATCGTGTACAAACTTTTTATCTTTTTCGGTAGTATATTTGGCTTCGTAAACCAATTCTTCATCGGAATAAGCTTCGTCGGTTTTTTGATACGTTTCATAAGGAAATAATCTTCTATAAGCATCTTCATCAATCGACTGAACTTCGGGATGCTGCCATGAACGCTGCATAAAAAACCTTTTAGGCGGCAAGGTTTTAAATATTTTAATGGTTCCGTTTACAGAAACATCATCACCGTTATGCGTAAATGAATTTACATTTAGATTTAACTTTTCGTTGGTTGATAATTGATCTTGCCCGTAAACGGATATACGTGTTGCGTAATTCGAAACAAAAAAATTGCCTCGGTTATTACGAACTTCCCCGCTATTATCTGTTACTTCAAAATGATAATCTATCGGAATTTTTGAATGATCTTTTTGGATAGTGTCGTTTTTAGATATAGAAGGTATTTTAAATTTATATTTAAATTCACCCAATTCATCTGTTGTTAGGGTATCATTCTTAATAAAAAAATCTTTATAGGTATAATTATCTGCTTGTAGTTTTACAATTACCTGAGCATTGGCAATAGATCCACCTGCTAAACTTTTAGCTCGCCCAACCAATTCTACCTCATCATTAAAATATACGTTTTTCTTAAAATCATCTACCTCAACAGTAAAAGTCGGTCTTTTATATTCTTCAACCTTAAAATAAAACGATTCACCGTTTAAACTAGATTTATCCCAAAAAGCTTCTTCATCTGTATCTGTATAATCATCTAATTCCTCAACATCTATCGTAAAATCTCCAGTTAAAATATTTTTTGGCAATTTAAAAGTTCCGCTGAACGATCCCATTTCATTTGTGGTAACTGTTCTTTTTTCGATTTCATCTCTATTGTCATCATTGAGAATTAATTCAACAGATTTATTTTTGACTATTTCGTTACCTGTTTCTTTGGTTTGATACAAAATTCCTTTAAAGCTGACTTCCTGCCCTGGTCTATAAATAGATCGATCTGTATAGAAAAGTACTTCAACATATTCTTTACCTCCGTATGATCTTATACTTTGCTTGTTCCAATCTTCGTAAACCGTTTTTTTATAGGTTTCGTTTTCTAAAAATACCTGAAGATCGTAGTTATTTGTTGTATCTTTTTCTTTTTTAAATAAAACCGTACCATTTCCATCAGTTATAAAACGTTGATTTTTAATTACAACCGTAGTATTTTTATAAGGTTTACCAGTTTTTGGATGCACAAAATAAAACAAAACCTCATCGTTATTATTCTCCGCAGACTTATTGCTATTAGAAATACTTTTGCTAAAAACCATTACGTTGGTTACGCTAAATACGTTGTACTTAACTTTGTAAGCATCTGTTAAATGATCGGTATTTTTGTAAGCAACCATTAAATAAGTACCTAACGGTAATTTTTCTCCCAACACTTCGGTTGATGAACTGAAATATTTCTCTGTTTGTGGAAGATCAACATTAAATTCGGCTACGGGCTTATTGTTCGATATAATTACTTTGCAAATACTGTCATTTACTACACTTGGATAATTTTTAATATCATAATAAGCAAAATGTAGTTTTTGTATATTTTTATAATTTACAAGATATTTTACAGGTTCATTTTCATAGACTTCGGTAAGTAACGATACATCAAAAACCTGATCATTTAGCATATTTTCTAATGTAACGGCACTTTCTAACACATCGTTTTGCGAACGTTGGGTTTTTATTTCGGCTGTTAACTGTAAGGCCTTTTCGTAATAATCTTTATTTTCTTTTTTATTGGCGTTATTAATCAAAAACTTGGCTCTTTCTATTTTGTATCGATTCTTATAAAATTCGGTTTTCAGGTTTTTTCCTAAATCATCAATAACCTTTAAATCTTGATCTTGAGAATACAGTGAATATCTGTAAAATTTAATTTTATCTAAATTTAAATCATCATTATTATCAGTATAAAAACTCTCGAGCTGCTGGAATAATTCTATAATTTTTTGATTGTAAAAATCTACCGAATATTCATTAGGTTCGATTATAATTTTAGATTTCTTAAAATCATTAGAAAAATCCTGCAACCTTACAATTTCCAAAGGTTTCACATAAGTTGCTACTATATAATTCTGAATAAAATTATGTGCAAAAATTTCAAAAACAGTTTGTTCTAAATTATTTTCAATAAAATCGTAATCGATCAAATCTTTAATTTCACTAACTTTTGTTTCCCTTAAAAGTTTTTCATTTTTAAACAATAAATCCGCTTGTTCAGTTAACACCTGTTTGTAATGTTCGCCAGACCATTTTTCTATATCATCAGGTATAATTTCGGTAGTATTTTTAGTACTTTTAGAATAATAGTAAGCACCATTACTCATCATTTCATTGTAAACCGTTTTTATATAATACCAACGATAAATTTCTTTGTAAATACCTTTATTTGAATTGATTTCTTTGGTAAGATCATTTAAAACGTTTTGTGTAGAAATTTCTTGTAACTCATTTTTAAATTTTAAGTTATACACTACTGCTTTAATTTTTTGTTGCGAATTTTTCTTTCTATTCGCTTTATTATAAATATCCTGCACTTCTTTATAGGCAGATTTATAGCTTCCCGCTTTTTCTAATTCGTAAACTTTTTGCCATTCTTTAGTAAAATCTTGCGCATGAATAGTTGTTGTAAAAACAAGTAGTAGCAGTAAATAAAAGTGTTTCATAAGGTAATTGCTAATAAGATGCGGTTAAAATACATCTTTTTTGTAAATTTAAGCTTTAAAAAATTTTGTATGAAGAAATTTATAGGAATTTGTACGCTTTTACTCACTGTTATTTCGTGTGATAAAAAAGCGGAAACTGCTGTTGAAAAGCCTCAGATTATTGAATTAAGTACTGACTACAACTCGGTATTTAATCAATTCACTAAACAAAATGACACGCTTTATGTTGTGAATTTTTGGGCTACTTGGTGCCAGCCTTGCGTTGAAGAACTACCCGACTTTATGAAGGCAAACAACGAATTTAAATCAGAAAAATTCAAAATGATTTTGGTTAGTTTAGATAAAGCTGTCGATTTTGAAACCAAAGTTAAAAACTACATTAAAACCAACAACATTAAACCCGATGTTTATGTTTTAAGCGATAACAAACGTATGAACGAATGGATTCCTAAAATTAATAAAACATGGAGTGGCGCCATACCTGCAACAGCAATTTACAAAAATGGCAAACAAGTTTTTTTTAACGAAGGACAAATTTCGTACAACGATTTAGTAAACACCATTAACAAATTTAAATAAACAAAAATGAAGAAAATTTTAGCATTAGCTTTATTTGCAGCTGCTTTTGTAAGCTGTAAGAAAGAAGCTACAACAACCACCGAAACCGTTACAAACGACACTATTACTAAAACCGAAGAACCTGCTATAGAAAGAACTGGTTACCAAATTGGTGCCGAAGCTACTGATTTTTCGTTAAAAGGAACCGACGATAAAATGTATTCGTTAGCGCAATTTACCGATGCTAAAGGATACATTGTAATTTTTACATGTAACCATTGTCCGTACGCAAAAGCGTATGAAGACAGAATTATAGCTTTAGATGCTAAATACAAATCGTTAGGATATCCTGTTATTGCAATTAATCCGAATGATCCTGTGGCGCAACCCGAAGATAGTTTTGATTTAATGAAAACACGTGCTAAAGAAAAAGGATTTACTTTTCCGTATTTGTTTGATGAAGGACAGAAAATTTATCCGCAATACGGAGCTACTAAAACGCCACACGTTTACATTCTTCAAAAAGAAAATGGCAAAAACATTGTAAAATACATTGGTGCTATTGATAATAATCATGAAAATGCAAACGATGTAACAGAGAAGTATGTAGAAGCTGCTGTTGATGCACTATTAAAAAATGAACCTATAAAACAAACCGAAACAGTTGCTATTGGCTGTACAATTAAGGTTAAAAAATAATTGTTAGTTTACCAGAATGAAAAAGCTGTTTCAGTAATTTGAAACAGCTTTTTTTATTTTCTGTTGATAAGAATTAGTCATCAATACGAACAAAATTTCCGTCGGCATCAAACTCTAAATCAATGTCTGATGCTAAATCAATTTTTATCTTTTTATCTTCTTTATCAATTGCAGTTGCAAAGGTTGATGCGTATTTTTTAGACAAATACGTTTTAATATTATCCGGCAAAACACCTTTTGGTAAACCTTTGGCATCTTTCCATTCGTGCCAAACACCATCGCTGTCAAAATCAATTTCGGCGCCATCGTTAAACTTCACTTCGTAACTTTTCCCAATTACCGGAATAGTTTTTACTTCGTACGACGCAATGTTGTCTTGACTGTAATGACTGTTGATTGTTTCTAGCGCTTTTACAGGTAAGTCGGTAAAATTCATATTGTTTTTTTGTACATCTTCAGCAGTGTTTTGGTTAGTTACTGTGTCTGAATTTGTTGATGACGGCGTAACTGTAACTTCTTTTTTGCACGAAACAAGAGTTAATCCGCCTAAAGCTAATAATAATAGAAAATTCTTTTTCATAATATAAACTTTTAAAAATCAACTAAATATACAAAAATTATTTGGTTTTGTATTTATCATTCAAGCCTTTATTCTGTAAAATAAGTTCTTTTATTTTTTCTAAGCGCGTAATTTTTGTTTTTTCCTGTTTTGCTTCGTCAATATAAACAACGTATTCTTTCTGTTTTCCTTTGGTTAATTTTTCAAAAGCAGCTTTTACATTTGGGTTTGAATCTAAAAAATCTTTAAAAATTCCTTCGGGTTTCTTCTCTTCAAAAACATCGGGTTTTATTTCTTTACCGTCTTTTATTGTTTGAATAGATTCGTTTATGTACGCCAGAATCTTTTTTTCGTTCATATCATTAACACTCGTAAAACGCCACTGACGCATAGATTTTGTTTTTCCGTCTGCATTTACCAAAACTTTTTCAGGATCTGATAAAAACACGCCGTTGAAAAACCACAACGAGAAAAAATCTTTAAAACCACCCCACCCTATCACATTTTTATTGTTAAACGTGTAAACTTCTTTATCCCACTTAATAGTTTTGTCTAAATTGGTTTTTACGATTAACTGCTGCATAAATTCTTCGGCATCTGTCCATTGATCGTTGTAAGCACTCCAATTGGCAGATTTTTTATCTTTCAATTTTGACACATTGTAAGCAATAATATCAGCAATTAATTGCTTGGGTAATTTTTGATCCAAAGGAAGTTGAATAGCACCTTTCGATGTTTTGAAGGATGTTAGCTGATCTTGAAAAACCTCAATAGCATCGGGACCAGGATAAATTCCCAAATGATTTTTATACAATGCAAAATGAATTAAATTTCCGTTATAATGAAACGTTGGCATTCCGTAACTGATTTTTTCAACCGTTTCTTTCGGAACATGATTTTTAATGATTTGATACAGATCTCCCAAAATTATTTTTCGGTCATCAGAAAAACCAGAAATGTATTCGGCTATGTTTGAAAAATTATTCATTGTTCTTTAATTCGGTTATATTTTGTACTTACATAATCAATACTGTGGTTCATTAAATTTGTAAGAACATCTAAATTAATATCTGTAAGCTTTTTTACATAAATACATGCTTTACCCATAGTGAATTTGCCCAAATTTTCTAACAGACGCTCGTGTTCTTGCAAACCTGTAAAAACGTATAACGAAATAGCTGCTTTACGTGGTGAAAAACCTACCAAAGGCGCATTACCTTCATGACCACTTTCATATTTGTAATGATAATTGCCAAAACCTACAATACTTGTTCCCCACATTTTAGCTTTTTCGCCTGTGAGTTTTTCCATTAAAGCAATAAGTTCGCAACTGTCGTTACGCTTTTGTTCATTTTCTACTTTTTGCAGAAAATCATCTACACTTTTATCGGTAAATTCTGTTTTATTTTTTTCCATATTTTTAATTAACAGATCCTAAACCAAAAATGGCTCCCGCGGGATCTTGAACAATAATATAATTATATGATCCGTCTTTCTTTTTGCTTTCTGAAATAAGCTTACCACCTAATTGTAAAACTTTTTCAAGACTTTCAGCAACATTTTCAACATTTACATACATAATCCATTGTGGTGGAATATTTTTATTTACACCACGCTGGTTGCAAATACCGCTTACAGCAGTACCATCATCAGTTGTCATCGCGTAATCTGCATAGGTTTCTTCATTGTCTTTCATGGCAACTTCCTACTCCTGCCAACCAATTACTTCTTTATAAAATTCTTTTAGTGATGAAGCATCGGGCACCGTTAAATCACTCCAAAAAAACTGACCTATTTTATATGTTGATTCACTCATAACTAAGTAGTTTCCACATGGTTTTTAAAACTGTTCAAAATTGCCTGCCAGCCTTCTTTCTGCATATCTTCAGGGTTTTGATCTTCCGCATCAAATGTTTCAGTTACAAGTATCTGATTACCTTTGTCTTCAAAAGAAATTTCAACCACTCTGCCGTCTTCCATATGATATTTTATAAACTTTTGCGGAATAACTTCATCGTAAATCCCTTCAAAATCAAAAGAAAAACTACCGTCTTTTGCAGCCATGGTACTCTTTAATTTTCCACCGACTTCCAAATTATTCGATGCATTTAAACAATGCCAATCTGGCGATGCCTGATTCCATTGTTCAATATCTTTCGGGTTGTTTAACTTGTCCCACACTTTTTCTATTGGCGCATTTACTGCAACCTCTACCGTTATTTTTCCCATTTTTCTATTTTTTAATACGCATATAATCAAAAGCGCCATTTCGTAAGTTAATATTATATTCTAAACTGGCTTTTAAGCAGGCTAAAAAGTTTGCCCAGCCTTCGGTTTGCTGCATCATTTGCTTAATTCCGGCATCGTTTTTTTCCATTTCATTCTCCACAACTTTTACAACGGTTGAGTTGTCTGTTTGCGATTGCAGAAAAATTTCTACCAGCATATTTGGTTCGCCACTCCAGTCAAACGAAACATATTCGTTTTCTTTAATCACTTTTCCGGTTACGGGAAAAACATCGTCAAATTCGGGGAATTTCCATTGAACGGTTTTGTTGGTTTCTAAATTTCCGGTTGATGATTCTATAAAGTAACGATTCATTTTATCGGCAGAAACAATTGCACTAAAAACCTCGTTCACAGGTTTTTGAATTTGAATACTTGCCTTGGCAGTTAACTTTTCCATTTGAATTTGCTTTTAACGAATTTAATAAATTTCTTAATTTAAAATGATTTTATATTGATTTTGACAGTCTTCTTTTTTGATAATTTTTAGAAATATCCATTTTAAGATGCGTAACTTTAGGTTGCTAATACAAAAAAATTAAATGTTATGAATACAGTAAGAATATCACAATCATTACAAAAAG
>CAMLFV010000097.1 GCA_946479395.1 uncultured Flavobacterium sp.
CTTTTGAATTTTTTCCATAAATATTATTACCTATCTGAATCCAATTACCAATACCATCATATTCGTAAACTGCAACATACCCTATTGAATCATCTCCAGGATTTCCAGAACTTGCTACCGCAATAATATTACCATTGTGCGTAATATCAACGTCACTGCCTAAATGATCTGCAATTCCATTTGATTCAATTGACGAACCAACCTGTACCCAACTACCATTTGCATTTTTAAAAACCCTTACTGCACCTCTATTGTTATTAATAGTTTTATACCCTGAGGCTGATGTCACGATTGTTGTTCCATCACCCGATATGGCAACGCGTTTTCCCAACAACTCCGTTTGTTGAATTGCATTAATATCCTGCCCAATCTGTACTTGACTAAATCCTAAAAAAGGAATTAGTAAAAAGAAAAGTATTTTTTTGTTCATAATTATGTATTTTTAGTTAACAATCACTTTTTTAGTAGCTTTACCTTGATCTGTTGTAACCTCAACAAAATACATACCTTTTGCAAGCTGACTTACATCAATTACAGTTGCAGTTGTTGTTTTAACTATTTGACCTAAATTATTGTAAATAGTTACATGTTCTAAAACCAGATTACTTTCTAAATCGATATTTAAAACATCTGATGTTGGGTTGGGATAAATGTTGAAGTTTTCTAAAACAAAATCATTGTTAGAAAGTGCTTTTGAGTAATCCCATATTTGAACATAACCTTCTTTTGCTTGAGGATCAAAAGAAAGAAAGGGGGCTCCAACAGCAACAATAGTTCCATCCCCAGAAATTGATACTGAATTGGCATAGCGACCTAGTATTGCATCAGGTTCCTTTTCTTGAATATCGTTACCAATTTTTGCCCATACTCCAGATAAATTTTTATAAACTCTTAAAACTGCTGGCAAAGATATATGATTGGGGTCGCTGGCAAATGCTAAAGTGTTTCCGTCTGCAGATATGGAAACACCTCCGGCATCTCTTTCTCCAAGTATAGTATTGCCAATCTGTTGCCAAGCATTAGAGATATTTTTATAAACCTTTACATTACCAATACTTTCTGGAATATTGTTTTTCAACTTACGAGATGATATTGCAAGGACACTTCCATCAGATGAAAGATCAATACTGCTTCCAAAATATTCAATTAACGATTCCCCGTTAAGATCTTGACCTATTTTTGTCCACGTTCCTGAAATATTTTTATAGACAAATACAGATCCAGCACCTTGAACACCATTTATATCATTAGAATAAGCACTAATTGCTACTACACTTCCATCTTCAGAAAGAGACATCATAATTCCAAAACCACTTAACCATCCGTACTGACTACCATCAATATCTTGTCCTATTTGTGTCCAAACTCCAGCTAAATCTTTGTACAACCGAACAATTTGATTCCCAGTTGGACCTCCATTAAATGCAACAGCTAAAACAGTTCCATCTGATGAAATAAAAGCAAAGCTACCTGCGGAGTTACTAAAGGAAATATCCTGCCCTATTTGAGTCCATAAACCCGAAACATTTTGATAAACACGAATGTTTCTATCATTATTGTTTTTATTCACCCATGGAACTACAAACCTTGAACCATCTGCTGAAAGTGAAATAGCATACCTTGGAATTTGTCCATCAATTGAATTGTCTGATAGAGTTTGCCCAACCTGTGTCCAAATACTTGAATTATTCTGAAAAACTTTTATATAGCCATAACCTGGCTTATTATCATTAAAAGCATTAATGACAACAGTTTTTCCATTATCAGAAAGAGATACACTATTCCCAAAGTGATCTTGGTTATTATCTCCAATAATATCCTGCCCTATTTGTACTTGGCTAAATCCAATTACAGGAATTAATAAAAAGAAAAGTATTTTTTTGTTCATTATATTTATTTTTTAGTTAAAAAGTAAATATAATAAAAAAACAGCTCCGTTTTATAGAACTGTTTTTAAATAATATTGTAAAATATAATTAAGAATACATTTTTGTGCGTAATTCTTTAATTTTTGGATCGTCTAAATATTCGTCGAATGTCATGTAACGATCAATCACTCCGTTTGGTGTTAATTCTAAAATACGGTTACCAACAGTTTGTGCAAATTCGTGATCGTGGGTGGTGAACAATACCGACCCTTTAAAGTTCTTCAATGAGTTGTTAAACGCCGTGATCGATTCCAAATCCAAGTGGTTTGTAGGTTCATCTAACATCAAAACGTTGGCTCTAATCATCATCATGCGTGAAATCATACAACGTACTTTTTCTCCACCCGATAATACCGAACCTTTCTTTAATGCTTCTTCACCAGAGAAAATCATTTTTCCTAAAAATCCGCGAACATAAACTTCGTCACGCTCTTCTTCTGTTTTAGCCCATTGACGTAACCAATCTACCAAAGTTAAATCATCGGTAAAGAAACTGTGATTATCTGCCGGTAAATACGATTGTGTTGTGGTAATTCCCCAATCAAACGTTCCGTTATCGGCTTTTAAATTATTATTTAAAATTTCGTAGAAAGCGGTAGTTGCACGAGAATCTTTCGAAAAAACAACAACTTTATCACCTTTAGCCATGTTAAAATCTACATTTTTAAACAAAACTTCTCCTTCAACCGAAGCAGCTAAGTCTTTAACGTTTAAAATTTGATCTCCGGCTTCGCGTTCCTGTTCAAAAATAATCGCAGGATAACGGCGAGACGATGGTTTAATTTCGTTTACATTTAACTTCTCGATCATTTTTTTACGTGAAGTTGCCTGTTTAGATTTTGCTACGTTGGCAGAAAAACGACGGATAAACTCTTCTAATTCGGCTTTTTTCTCTTCGGCTTTCTTGTTCTGTTGTGCACGTTGTTTTGCAGCTAACTGCGATGATTCGTACCAAAACGTATAGTTACCAGAAAAATGATTGATCTTTCCGAAATCGATATCTGAAATATGTGTACAAACTGCATCTAAAAAGTGACGGTCGTGCGATACAACTAAAACGGTATTTTCATAGTTTGCCAGGAAATTCTCTAACCAGCCAATTGTTTCAAAATCAAGGTCGTTGGTAGGCTCATCCATTACCAAAACATCAGGGTTTCCAAATAAAGCCTGCGCCAATAACACACGAACTTTTAATTTTGGCTCCACCTCGCCCATTAACGTGTAATGCAAATCTTCAGAAATTCCTAAATTCGATAACATAGAAGCGGCATCAGAATCGGCATTCCAACCGTTCATTTCATCAAACTGCAACTGTAATTCACCAATTCTGTCTGCATTTTCGTCAGAATAATCGGCATATAATTCGTCCATTTCCTTTTTAACAGCAAACAGCACTTTATTTCCCATTAAAACAGTTTCCAAAACGGTATGCTCGTCAAACATATTGTGGTTCTGGTTTAAAACCGACATACGTTTGCCCGGTTCTAAAATTACGTGACCAGAAGTTGGATCGATATCGCCTGCAATAATCTTTAAAAACGTAGATTTTCCGGCACCGTTTGCACCAATAATTCCGTAGCAGTTACCTTGGGTAAATGTTGCGTTTACCTCATCAAACAATATACGTTTTCCAAATTGAACAGATAAATTTGAAACTGTTAACATACTTATATTTTTTTATAAGCTGCAAATTTACGAAAATATATCCAATTAAAGGATCGAATTAAAATTAGTTGAAGTAGACAGCATGAGTATTTTACTCAACTTTTCATAATTTTTAATTATAAATTCGTTTTTTCTTAAAATTATATTAAATTTAACTTAATTTGAAATTACAAAATGGTGTTGCCTTAATTTTGATGTTATGAAAACAATAAACATAATAGGTTCTGGTAATGTGGCGCATCATTTGGTGAGGGCTATAGCCGAATTATCAAATTATAAGATTCAACATGTGGCGGTTCGTTCTTTAGATAAGGTTGCAGATTTTTTTCCGAAAGATTTAATTGTTCCAAGTATTGAAGATTTAAAACCGGCTGATATCACTTTGATTTCGGTTACCGACAGCGCCATTGCAGAAGTTTCAGCAAGAATTCCGTATAAAGATTCATTAGTGGTTCATACATCGGGGACAACCGCTTTAGATGTTCTGAACGATAAAAACCGAAAAGGCGTTTTTTATCCGTTACAGACATTTTCTAAAAACAAGGAAATCAATTTTAAGGAAGTTCCGTTGTGTTTTGAAGCTGAAGATAATAATGATTTAATCGAATTGAAATCGCTTGCAAAAGAACTATCGCGCAATGTATTCGAAATATCGTCTGAACAACGAAAAAGTTTGCATGTAGCAGCCGTTTTTGTCAGTAATTTTACCAATCATCTGTATTCAATAGGAAATGAAATCTGTAAAGAAAATAATATTCCGTTCGATATTTTAAAACCGCTAATTAAGGAAACCGCTGACAAGATCAATTACTTGAATCCTAAAGAGGCACAAACAGGTCCGGCAATAAGGTTCGATCAAAAAACAATAAAAGTACACCAAGATTTTTTAACCAATAAAACTTATAAAGAAATTTATAATTTAATTACACAAAGCATACAAGAAAATGTCTAAAAGTTACAAAGAATACCTGAACAACATTAACACGTTTATTTTTGATGTTGACGGCGTATTAACAAACGGAACAATACAAGTTACACAAGCAGGAGAATTATTAAGAACCATGAACATTCGCGACGGTTACGCAATGAAAGCCGCAATAGAAAAAGGATACAATGTTTGTGTTATTTCGGGCGGATCAAGCGAAGGTGTTAGAATACGATTAAGAAATTTAGGCATTTACGACATACATTTAGGGGTTATTGATAAGATTGAAGTTTATCAGGAATATATTGATGTGAACAATATTAAACCCGAAAATGTTTTATACATGGGCGACGATTTGCCCGATTACTGGGTAATGCAAAAGGTAGGTTTACCTGCTTGTCCGCAAGATGCTGCACCCGAGATTAAAAGACTTAGTAAATACATTTCGCATATAAAAGGTGGCGAAGGTGCCGTGCGCGATGTAATTGAACAAGTTATGAAGGTTCAAGGAAATTGGCTTGAGCACTTCGAAGCAAAGTTTGATTAACAGTTAAATATATAAGCTATGAATGTTCTAAAGAAAGATCAAGCACAAATGATGTTGCAGGTTATTGCAGCTATTTTACTTTTTAGGTTTGTTTTATTTGAGCCTTTGGTTCAAGATTTAGGGCTTTCTAAGCTTCATTATTTTTCGTTTGTTATTGCTATTGGCTTTATTTTGTATGGTGGTGTTTTGCTGTATAAAATTGTGTTGCAGGAAGAATTTCCCGATAAAAGTATCGAAAAAAGTGTTGAAAAAGCATATTACAAATATTTAGGAGTTAATGCAGTTGGTATTGGAATTTCGTTTTTTGTTGCCAGCGATATTGATCGTACCTATTACTTTGGATTTTTCTTAGGTTTAGCTGCGATACTTTACCTGTATATTACCCAATGGCGCAAAATTTTGGTGTTTGATAATATTGTGTATTCACTGATTATTTCGTTCTCGTTTTTTATTTTGGTTTTGATGGATTTAATGCCGTCGCTACAAATGAATGCCGAACAAAATCCGGAAAAACAGCAATTGCTTAATATTTCGTTACAAATATGTGTGTTATTATGGTTCTTATATTTTATTAAAACGATTTTGATCGACCTAAAATTTATGGAATTGGATATTAAGCACAAACGCAAGTCACTGGCAACCATTCATGGCAGAGAAATTGGTGCAAAACGAACAACTGTTTTATCACTAATTCCTTTGGTGTTGATCATTCTGTTTTGTGTAATTCATTTAAACCTGACCATTTTAATAGGATACATTGGTGCATTGGTGGTACTTCCCTATTTATTTTATCTGTCAAAATTGTGGAATGCCAAAACGACCGAAGATTTTGACCGCATAAACAATATTTTAAACATAATCATTTGGTTAACTATATTTTCCATTGTAGTTTTATACTTCAATTTAAAATAAAACTTTTATTTAATTTTTCAAACAGCATAGGTATATAGATTTAATACTTTATAAGATTTCATAGTTACCTTCATGAAACATTTAGTTAGACTATGTTTTATATCGAAGATAAAATCTATTTAAACTTAAAATTAAAAACAATATCTATTGTATCTATGTGGTTTATTCATTATTTTGTGGGTTTTATTATTTAAAAGGTTAAACCATATCAGAATGATCTTACAAGAAAAATATAACGATTATCAAATAATATTAGCATCAAATTCTCCCAGAAGAAAACAATTTTTAACAGATTTAGGTTTAAATTTCACTATTAAACCAGCTAACGTAAACGAAGAATATCCTTCCCACTTAAAGGGCAAGGATATTGCTTTATATATAGCACAGCAAAAAGCATCGGTTTTTAATAATTTAGATACGAACGAGCTTATAATTACCTGCGATACCATAGTTTGGATTGATGATGTTGCTTTAGGAAAACCCGAAAACAGTGACGATGCTAAACAGATGTTACAACAATTATCAGGTAAAACGCATGAGGTTATAAGTGCTGTCTGTATAAAATCAAATAAAAAAGAACATTTATTTTACGATGTAACCGAAGTAACATTCAACACAATAAATTCTTTAGATATTGACTATTATGTTGATACTTTTAAACCTTTTGATAAAGCAGGATCGTACGGAATTCAAGAATGGATTGGTTTAATCGGAATTGAGAAAATCAACGGATCGTACACAAATGTTGTAGGCATGCCCATGGAAAAACTGTATAACGAATTAATGAAATGGTAATGTTTAAAGATTTTCATTTACAAGATTATTACGGAAAAATAATAGCTACGTTGATTTTAATCGTTGTTATTTATATTTTAAGGCTGATTATAAGAAAGGTTGTTTTAAAATTCTCTGAATATTCTTCAAAATCAGATAATCGCAGCAAACTAATCATTAAGTATTTTAATTCGCTACTTAATATTTTGTTCGTTATTTTTATCATCTTACTATGGGGAGTTGATACAACACAACTTTTTGGCTTTGTGGGTGCTGCAATAACTTTTATTGGTGTCGCATTCTTTGCACAATGGTCGGTTTTAAGCAATTTTACCGCAGGTGTTATTATGTTTTTTGCATTTCCTTATAAAATCGGCGACCGTATAAGAATCCAAGATAAAGATTTTCCTATTGAAGCCGAAATTGATGATATCAAGGCATTTCATACTATTTTAATTACCAGTGAAGGTGAACGTATTTCGTATCCAAATAATCTGTTTTTACAAAAATCTGTAGTGGTTTTGTAGGATTTTATTTACCACAGATAGCACAGATTAAAAAAATTACATTTAAAATACTTTAATCTGTGGTAATAAATATATTCAAAATAATAAACTATGTTTCTATGTGGTAAAACCAATCACTAGTTACTAGAAATATCAAAAAAATGAAAAATAACATTATATATATTTTTTGTGCGTTATTTATGCAAAACATCATTGCACAAAAACCACAAACTCCTACTCCGTCTGAAATTTATTTTCAAATAGAAAAACTAAACGTTTTGGCAAGTGCCATGTATATTGCTGCACATCCCGATGATGAAAACACTCGACTAATTACCTATTTAACGCATCACGATAAAGCGTACACCAATTATTTGTCGTTAACGCGCGGTAATGGCGGACAAAATTTAATTAGTAATGAGCTGGGAACCGATTTAGGTGTTATCCGTACCAACGAATTGTGGAATGCCCGAAATATAGATGGCGGAAAACAGTTTTTTTCTACTGCCGATGATTTTGGATTTTCGAAACATCCGAAAGAAGCGTTTGAAAAATGGGATAAAGATTTGTTGTTGAAACAGATGGTTTACATGATTCGGAAGGAACAGCCTGATGTTATTGTAAATCGTTTTGATCACAGAACAGAAGGAACCACTCACGGACATCATACCGCATCGGCACAATTGTCTAAACTGGCATTTAATTTAGCAAACGATAAAAATTATAAAGATTTATCGCAAGAAAACGCAGAAACGTGGCAACCAAAACGATTGTTTTTTAATGTTTCATGGTTCTTTTTTGGCAGCAAACAAGCATTTGATAAAGCCGATAAATCAAAATATATTCCTTTGAACATTGGTGTTTTCTATAATCAGTTGGGGAAGAATAATCAGGAAATTGCTTCGTTAAGTCGCAGCCAACATCAGTCGCAAGGTTTTGGGGATATGTCATCTCGTGGCGAAGAAATTGATTATGTAGAATTGGTTGATGGCGATGCAATAAAATCGAGCAATTTGTTTGAAGGAATCGATACAAGCTGGAATCGTATAAAAGGTGGCAATAATATTCAACCTTTGGTTACACAATTGATAAAAGAATACGATTTTAAAGATCCATCGAAATCTATCAAATTACTGACAAAAATTTATGCTGAAATTGACAAATTACCTGAAACCATCTGGAAAACCCGCAAACAAAATGAAGTTAAAGAACTGATTAAAAACTGCGCAGGTTTGTTTCTAGATATCACTACAAATGAACCTTACACTACTCCAAACCAAAACGTCGATGTAAAAGTTGAAGTAGCAAACAGATCCAACCAAAACATCCTTATAAAAGATGTTACTATTAATAACACAAAAACAATTGTAGGTAAATCATTAACAAATCAGGAAGTTTACTACAATTATTTTCAAACAAAATTCACCAATCAAGATTATACGAATTTCAAATTTATTGACAATTTCAATGACTTTAAAAATCAATTTAATTCAAACAAAAAAAATGAAATCGGTTTAGAAGTCAACGGTGTTTATCTATCTTACACCTTACCTATTCAATATCATTATAAAGATGTGGTAAAAGGCGAAATTTATAAGCCTTTTCATGTAGTTCCTGCAATTTCTGTTCAGTTTAAACAGCCTGTTTACATATCCAGTTCAAATAAAAATCAAAACGTGTCTGTTGTTTTAAGTAATTACTCTGATGAAGATATTAACTCTAAATTATTACTTAAAATGAAATCTAAAAAATCAAAAAAATTGACTTTTGTGAAAACGATGGACTTTAATGTGAATAAAAATGAAAAAAATAAAGAAATAGTTATTACCAATGATCATATTGAAGGTGAATATACTATAGATTTATTTGAAAATGAAAAGGCTATAAAATCAGGCGAAACAAAATGGGTTGATTACAATCATATTCCCTTAAATTATTACTTTAAGCCTGCTGAAACAAAAGTGGTATCTTTCAATAAAAGTGTTTTAAAGAAATCAAAAATTGGATACATTGTTGGTGCAGGCGATGAAATTCCTCAAGTTTTAAAAGATGCTGGTTACAACGTAGATTTCATTAATTTAGAAACTGTAAAGGCTGAAGAACTTTCAAAATTCGAAACAATAATTGTTGGAATTCGTGCTTTTAATACTGAAAGTTCGTTAAAAACTAAAAACAAATTATTGTTTGATTATACCAAAAATGGCGGAACAGTTATTGTGCAGTATCAAACCAACGGCAATTTACAGACTGAAGATATTGCTCCGTACAAATTAACCATTGGTAGAACCAGAATTACTAATGAAAACGCGGCGGTAAATTTTGTAAATCCAAACGAAACGGTATTAAACAAACCGTTTAAAATTACACAGGAAAATTTTAAAAACTGGGTTCAGGAACAAGGTTTGTACTATGCAGATGAATTCGCAGATGAGTTTCAGCCGGTTTTTACATCGCACGATTTTGACGAAAAAGATACAAACGGAGCCTTACTTATTGCAAAGCACGGCAAAGGACATTATATTTATACAGGTTTAAGCTTTTTTAGACAATTACCTGCGGGAAATACGGGCGCCTTAGAATTATTTATTAACCTAATTGAATTAAAAAATGAGTGATTTTAAATGGATTAAATGGCGAAAAAGTTACAGTATTGTGCTTTTAATTAATGTTTTTTACATTATTCTTTTTTATTTTATAATGCATTTTAGCAATTAGTATGGAATTATTAGACTGGATTATACTTTTATGCACCCTATTGTTCATTGTTTTGTACGGAACCTACAAAACTCGTGGCAGTAAAAACATACAGGAATATATTTTAGCAAACCAAAGCACCAACTGGTTTACGGTAGGTTTGTCGGTCATGGCAACGCAAGCAAGTGCGATTACATTTTTATCGACACCTGG
>CAMLFV010000098.1 GCA_946479395.1 uncultured Flavobacterium sp.
AAAGAAGAAGAATTAAAGGATTTTAAGGGATTGAATTTTTATCCTTACAACGAAAAATTTGTGGTTAAAGCTACTTTAGAACGATTGAAAAATCAGCCGGTTTTTAAAATGCCCACTTCAGGTAAAAATCAACCAAATTACAAGCGTTACGGAATTTTACATTTTACGATTAATGATCAGAAATTTCAGTTAGAAGTCTATCAAAACATCGATCTGATAAAAATGAAAGGTTACAAAAAGCATTTGTTTTTGCCTTTTATCGATGAAACCAGCGGAAATGAAACTTACGGCGCCGGACGTTATCTGGATATTGAAATTCCTAAAGGAAAAGAAATTGTGTTAGATTTTAATAAAGCGTATCACCCATATTGCGCTTATACTATTGGATATTCGTGCCCGATAACGCCCGATGTGAATTTTTTGAAAACTGAAATTTTAGCCGGAGTAAAATTTTAAATTATGCATTACAATATTCATACACATACGTTTTCAAACAATAGCGAAATTGTAGAATTGGTCAATCAATATCCAAACGAAGTGAATACCGAATTACCCAATTTTACGGTTGGGATCCATCCGTGGTATCTGAACGAAAATACCTTTTTAGATGATTTAACCGTGATTGAAAATGTAATTCAACTTCCTAATTGTAAAGCGGTAGGCGAGTGCGGTTTAGACAAACGGATAGAAACTTCGATAGAAATTCAAAAAAAGATTTTAATTCCGCAGTTGCTTTTAGCCGAAAAATATAAAAAACCGGTAATTTTGCACTGCGTTGCGGCTTATCAGGAAATCATTGAGATCAAAAAAGAATTAAATCTAATTGTACCTATGGTTATTCACGGTTTTTCAAAGAATAGTCAGGTTACCGAAAGTTTGATTAAGAACGGATTTTATTTATCGTTTGGAAAGTATCTGTTGCAAAATCCGGAATTGGAAAATGTACTGAAGACTATTCCTTTAAATCAGCTTTTTTTAGAAACCGATATGATTGATCAAACGATTTTTGAAGTGTACAGCAAGGCAGAACGTGTTTTAAATAGAAATTTAGAACCTATAATTGAAGAAAATTATAAACGAGTTTTTAACCAGTAAAAGGGAATCGATTTTTCGATCGAAGAAATTTTACACAATTTAACATTAAATGGCTGTTTGGCAAGAAAGAGCAGAATTATTATTTAAACCAGAAGGAATTGAGATTTTAAAAAATGCAAACGTTTTAATCGTTGGTTTAGGCGGTGTAGGATCATTTGCAGCCGAATTTATTGTACGTGCAGGTGTTGGCAATGTAACAATTGTTGATGGCGATACGGTTGATATCACGAACGTTAACAGACAATTGCCCGCGTTGCATTCAACCGTTGGGCAACCAAAAGTGGAAATAGTTGGCGATAGATTAATGGATATAAATCCGGAATTAAATTTAACGCGTGTTCAGGAATTTTTATCGCCCGAACGTGCTACCGAAATTGTTACAAAAGATTTTGATTACGTTTTAGATTGTATCGACAGTATTACTCCAAAATTAAATCTAATTGTTGCAGCAAAAAAAGCTGGAGTAAAGGTGATTTCAAATATGGGTGCGGGCGGAAAAATGCTTGCAAGTAAAGTGGTTGTGAAAGACATTAGTAAAACCGATGTTTGTCCGCTTGCGAAAGTTATTAGAAAAAGGTTGAAGAAAATGGGAATAAGCAGCGGAGTTAAAGCCGTTTTCTCTTTAGAAAAACCAGACGAGAGCAGTTTAAAAATGACGGACGGATCGAACTTTAAAAAATCGTTTTTTGGAACAAACAGTTGGATGCCCGGTTTATTTGGGCTTCACAGCGCCGAAACAGTAATTAGATATTTATTGAAGAGATAAAAAAATTCCTGCAAAATGCAGGAATTTTTTTGTTATATTGCTTTATTAAAGCACTTTTAATGAAACAATTAATTACACTATTTTTAGGCTTATTTTCTCTAATAAGTAATGCACAAAGTTATGAAATCCAGTGGAAAGACGTTTACCAGTCTGAATTAAACAAGCATTACAAAACGGCAAATAGTCAAGTAGAAAAAATCTACCATAAAGCAGTTTCTGAAAACAATAGTCGTGAAATTATTAAAACTTTTTTCTACAGAAATAAGTTAAAGGGTTATATTGAAATAAACGATTCAAACGATATTTTTAAAGATATTGATAAAGAAATTAAAAGTTTAAATCAACCCTACAAAAGCATTTTACAAACCTATAAAGCGCAACTGTTAACAGAGTATTTTTCAAAAAATGAATATTTAATCAACGAGCTTGATAAAGTTAAAGAACCTTATAGCAAATACAATATTGAAAATTGGCGTAGTGTTGATTTTATTAATGAGATAGATAATATTTACAGTGAAGTTTTCAAAAATGAAGAATTATTAAAAAAATCCACCGAATTTTTAGGAGAGCTTATACAGAAAGAAGAATCGGCTGAAATAAAAAATTATAAGGCTTATGAATTGCTTTGTTTCGAATGGATTTCAATTTTTGAAAAGAGAGCTCGTCAAAATAATATATCGGTAGTTGTTCATTTAAAAGCAAGTGAAGTCCTTGATTTTACAACAAATTTTACTACTTATAAATTTCCCGAACCTTTTTCTAAAGTGCTTGGTATATATCAAGATTTGGAGTTGCATTATGAAAAGGAAAATGATTTTTTAAAATTAGATCAGATCAAGTTAAAACGATATCAAAACTTTTCAGAGGCGTTGAATTTATCATTTGATATAAAAGATCAGCTACTTTCAAATATATTTGAAACAGTAAAAACGCGCAAATTTAAATCTAAAGTAATTGTAGAAAAGGTAAACCTTTGGTATAATTATGGGTTAAAAAATCAAAAATCAAGTACATTTC
Source organism: uncultured Flavobacterium sp. (assembly GCA_946479395.1). The sequence continues at coordinate 2,879 of CAMLFV010000098.1, forward strand.
CAAATGCAAAAACAGCTTGGGCAAAAACAGTAGAATATATACTTTCGTTAAAAGATTTTGAACTTACAACAGCAGAATCAATCTACATAAAAGATGTTTACAATACCATTACCGATAAAAAAACAGAAACAAATTTGCCAAAGTATCTTTTAAAAAATACTGTAGATAAAGGTTTTATTCGTCTTGCAAATACTGATACACTTTTTACGAGATTTTACAAAGTTGAAAGCATACATGTTTTAAATAGTTTAAAAAATGATTCTTTAAAAAAAGAGTATGTTTTAAAACACGAACTTGCTTATGAAAAAATTACAGCTTCATTAAATAAAGAAGTAGATCATTTTGAAAAAGAGTATGAATTTTTAATTGATGGTATAGATAAAGGAAATTATTTGGCACTGACATCTCCAAACAAAGAGTTTCATTTTAAACAAAAGTTTTACAATTTTCATGATGTAATTGTCACCGATGTTGTTTTGTTTTACAAAGCCGAAGCAAAATCAATCGATTTTTATTTTTTAGATCGCAAAACAGGAAAAGCTTTTATAAATCATAAAATAAAAATTAATGGTAAAAACTATAGAACAAATGAGTTTGGGATAGTTTCAATTAAAAAATCTAAAAAAATAACAAAAGAAGAACAAATTAAGCAAACTGAATTTTTAGTTCAGTTTCAAGATGAAGATTTTTTATTTGAAGAAGTTTGCGATTTTGATGAAGAAGAATTAATCTATAATTATCAAAATAAAAGTTATAGATATGTTGAGGAAGATGAAGAAGTAAAAATGAATTTTTTTACCGATAGAAAACTATACCGTCCCGGACAAACAATTTATTTTAAAGGTGTTTTTGCAACAATTAATCATATTAAACAAATAAAAAAGATTGTTCCTAATAAAAGATTACAAGTTGTTGCAACTGATGATAATGGTGTGGAATTTTATAAAAAAGAATTTGTAACCAATGCTTACGGAAGTTTTGCAGATTCTATCAGTATTCTAAAAAAAGCAAATATTTCTAAAGTTAATATAACGTATGATCAGCCGACAGATTTAACAAAAGAAGAAAAGCTTTTTTGGAAAAAATATACCAATACATCAGGCGGTATTACGTTGCACGTAGAAGAATATAAGCGACCAACTTTCTCGGTTTCTCTAAACAATTTTGAAGAAAATGTATCTTACGGGCAAGAAGTTATCTTAACGGGTAAAGTTTTAAGTTATGCAAAGGCACCAATTTCGAATGCGAAGATAAATGCCAAAATTGATTTAACTGAATATGCTACTCAACAAGATTTTTATGCTAGTTCTAAAACTTGGCAAATAATTGAAACAACAACAGATACAGCAGGAAATTTTTCTTTAAAATTTAGTATAAAGTCAGTATCAAAAGATAGTTTAGTTTATCAACCAATCCATGATTATAGAATTGCAATTAATGTAAAAGACGCTTCGGGAGAAGCACAAACTACTTACACAGAGCTTAAAGTAAATCATAACGACTTAATTTTAAATTTTCCTGATTACAAAAAATTTTCTATAGATTCGGATCTTAAGTTGTATCTAAAATCAACAAATGCAAATGGTGCATTCAAGCCTGTTTCTGGAGTTTTAAAAATTATTCACAATGAATATAATAATGATTATGTTAAAAAGCGATTATGGCAAGCACCAGCCGAACAAAATATTCCTATCGAAGAATTTAAAAAGCATTTTCCAAATGAAAAATATAAACCAAATAAAGACAAGCTTGAAATAGAGGTTTATTCTGAAAAAATCAATATTACTGTAGATGAACCTTTTGTAATTGAAAAACCAGATTGGTTGTTAGCCGGTAATTATAATGTTGAATTTATTGCAGACGATAGTTTTAAAGCAGAGAAAATATATAGTAATTTTTCTGTGGTTGATCCTAATGCGTTGCCAGATGATAACCAAGTAGTGGCTTTATCGTTAAGTGACAATGCGGTAAAAAACAATGAACTTACTTTAAAAGTAAATGCAGTTTTTAATGATGTTCTAGTGTTTGTTCAAGTACAGCAAAATAATGATATTTTACCAACAACAACTTTTATAAGTAAAAAAGGGTTTTCTGAAATTAAGCTTCCATTAAAAGATCAAAATACCAATCAAATTTTTGTAAAGTACTATTATGTTTACGATAATAGGGCGTATGAAAACGTAATTGAAAATGAGTACTTCGCTAGAAAAACAAAGCTGGCTAATGCAGAAGTTATTCATTTAAAAAACAGATTAATACCAAATACAAAAGAGCAGATACTTTTAAAAATTACCAATGAGGGTCAAAAGCCTTTCGTTGGCGAAATGGTTGCATCAATGCACGATATTAGTGCAGAAAGTATGCTAAATAACTATTACGACAGTAATATCTGGAATTTTTACACGGGTTATTTTTCGTATTCAGATGAGTTTAGTGAATTATATTATGATGGAGAAATAAACAGTAAACACCTGCCAAATTATAACTGGAGTACTATTTTAGATCAAAAACTATTAATAAATTATCCACAAATTAACACGTTTGGATATAGTTTGTACGACGATTATTATGTAAGAAAACGTTATTACGACAACATAAAAAGCAGCATAATATTTACTGAACCTAAACCGGGTTTATTACAATTATATGGCTCAGTTTACACGCAAGACGGAGATCCTATTCCTGGAGCAACTGTTATGTTAGAAGGATCAAATCAAGGCACAGATACCGACGAAGAAGGTAATTTTATGCTGTTTGTTTCGCCGCAAGATATTTTACAAGTTATGTTTTCAGGTTTTAAATCGGTAAAATTTATAGCAGAAGATTTTAAAGGAAGAATTGTATTGATGGAAGATGATTCATTTTTTTTAAATGATGTTGTTATTGATACCTATAGAACGTCTGTACCCACATTAAGTGATTTAAGACCAATTTATGATTCAAAACAAAATATAACTAAAGAGAATATTCAGGCTATCATTAATGAAACAATTGTAGAGTTTAATTTTTCAGAAAAAGATAATAGTACAACAGTTGTTCTACGAGGAGTTGGCTCAATAAATAACGCAGTTGAACCTATGTATGTTGTAGATGGTATTCCGGTAAGTGCAGAACGTTTTAGAAGTTTAGCTTTTAGCGATATTAATAATATTTCGGTTTTAAAAGATAGTGGAGCCACTGCTATTTATGGAAACCGAGGCGCAAACGGCGTAATACTTATTACAACCAAAAAAGGAGATCTTACCGATATGACCGATGTTATGATTCGTAAAAATTTAAAAGAAACAGCATTTTTTAAACCTTTCATTTATCTTAATAAGAACAATTTATACGAAATAAATTATACAGTTCCAGAAAGTTTAACAGAATGGAAATTTAGAGCATTAACACACAATAAAAATGCCGAAGTAAGTTATTTGGAAACCAGTATTTTTACGCAGAAAGACGTAACCATTCAACCAAATATGCCTCGTTTTTTACGTGAAGGCGATCAGGCTGTACTGCGCGCGCGGGTTTCAAATGTTTCCGATCAAATGCAAAGCGGTAAAGTTTTAATTCAATTTAAAAATGCGTTGACTGAAGAAAATTTAGATAATATAATTCTTTCAGAAAGTTTACAAGATGTTCAAATTCCACCCAATGCATCAACATTTGTTGAATGGAATATTAAAGTTCCTGATAATTTGCAAGGGTTACAATACGTAGTATCGATTAAAACCGCAGAATATTCAGACGGCGAACAAGCTATAATTCCTATATTGAGTAAAAAGCAGTTTGTTTCTGAAAATTTACCTGTTTGGCAATTGGGTAATACAACAAAAAAATATCAACTATCAGCATTAGATAATGCCACAGATAAAACAAATGTTAATTATTCTATTCAGTTATCATCTAATGACTCTTGGTACGTATTAAATAAATTACCGTATCTTTTAAATTATCCTCATGAGTGTACAGAACAATTGGCTTCAAAATATTTTGCCAATCAATTAGCTTTAAAAATTCTAAACGAGAATAAAGAAATTCAAAAAATATTTCAAGACTGGGCTAGTACAGACAATACAAAATGGGATAATGATGTAAGGCTTAAAGAAATAATAGAGAATGAATCACCTTGGTTAAAAGAATTGTTATCAACTAAAGAACGTAAACAAAAACTTGCAAATTTTTTTTATAAAGATGTTTTGCAGAAATCAAGCAGTGATTTAATACAGAAAATAATTTCACGCCAAAATGAAAATGGTGGATTTGGTTGGTTTTCAAAAGAAAACGATGATTTTTTAGTTACGCTACAGGTATTACAAACATTTAAACAATTAAATGAATTGAATGTAGATTGGAATCAGGCAGAATATAACCAAACAATTAATTCGGCAATTCTTTATTTAGATGCTATTTTGTTTAAAGAGAATGATGTAAAATCGGTGTCGGTTGAAAAATGGGTAGATTATATGTATTTAAGAACCTATTTTAAGCCTCAAGTACCTGTCGCAAATAATCTGGTTGAAAAATGGAATAAGATCTTGGAAATTCTTGAAAAAGATTGGCTTGAAGCCGATGTTACTTGTAAATCAAAAGCTGCAATTATATTTAAAAATGAAGGAAATACAGATTTAGCAAATAAGATTATCAAGCAGTTAAATGAATCTGCAATTACTGATGAATCTTTAGGAATGTATTGGAAAACAACATCAAATGCCATTTCATTTTGGAGCACACCTGCAGAAGAACAGTCTTACGCTATTGAAGCTTTTAAAAAGAATAATCAGGAAAATACTAAATTACTTTCCTTAAAATCGAGATTGTTAAATCAAAGTAATTATGATAGTTTTGGATCTACAAAAGCCACTGTTAATAGTATATATGCATATTTATTAGGAAATGAAAAAGCAGATGAAAAAAGTACTATTTACATATCCGATAAGCAAAATAAATCAATAGATACAGAAAACAAGAATTTAGAAGAATATGGAATTTATGATATTAATTTTAGTAAAGATGCTATAACTTCTAATCTAAAGGAAATTACAATTGAAAATTCAAATAAATTGCCAGTTGTTGGTAGTATAACGTATAATTTTTTACAAGATATTGATAAGGTAGCCAAAACCAACAATAAAGGACAACCTTTTGTTATTCAGAAAGATTATTTTAAGGAAATTAATAACGAAAAAGTAATTGTTAGTACCTCCAAAGAATTGAAAATAGGAGATGAGGTTTGGATACGATTAAAATTTTCTACAAAAGAAAACGCTTCGTATGTTCATATCAAAGACGATAGAGCTAGTACATTTGAACCATTTTTTGAGTTAAGTGGTATTAAATATGAAAATGATTTACGGTATTTTTATAAAGGAAATGACACTTCAACAAATTTCTTTATAGATTATTTACCAATAGGCGAATATAATTTATGGTATAAAGTAAAAGTAAATAATGTGGGAGTTTTTATAGATGGTTTAACCACAATGCAAAGTATGTACGCACCACAATATAAAGCACATTCGGAATCAAATAGTTTAGTTATCAAGAATTGATTTTCTTATTTAGATATCTTAATCGTGAATTATTAATAAAAGAAAAAAGGTTTAACTTTTGTAGTTAAACCTTTTTTTATTTCACACTTTATATAATTCAGTTAAGTGTTAGTTTTATTTAATCTGGGCTTTTTTCAATTCAAGCTCTTGTTTGTTTACTTTTAGTTTAAGTTCAGAAACCTTTGTTTCCATTTTAACTAATTTCGATTTCTCTTTAATTTCTTTTTCAAAATCCATTTTGTTTTTCAACTTTTTACGCTCAAATTCATTTTTAGACTGTTCTAATTTGATTTCAGCTTTACGTAAATTGTTTTCGGCTTTTTTAAGGTTGCTTTCTGCTTTAGCAATATTTTTTTCTTTTTTAGCAGCTTGTTTCTCTGCTTTTATTTTTTGCTTTTGCTCTTTTTCAAACTCCTTTTGTTTTTTTTGTGCAGCTTTAGCTTCTTTTTCTGCTTTTTTCTTTGCACGTTTAGCAGCATCTGCTTCTTGTTTTGCTAATTTTTCTTCTGCTTGTTGGCGGGCTTTTTCTGCCTTTAAAATTTCTGCTTCGTAATTAGTTGCAGTTGTAATAGCAGTTCCAGTTGCGGTAGCAGTAGCAGTAGCGCCAATAGCAGCAGCCGGTAAAGTATTAAGGGTATCGTTAGCAACCGTTTGCGTGGTTGCGTTTACTTGTGCCTGAGTTGTAAAATTTATGCCCAATACAACACAAGTGAATAAAACAACTTTTTTCATCTTGTAAATATTTTTTGTAAAATTAAAAATTTTATTCTGATTAGACAAAATGTATGCCAGCTTACCATTCGTTTACTTTATTGGCATCTAACTTTAAAAAGATGAACAATAAAAGGGTAAAGGCAATTAAACTTGATCCACCATAAGAGAAAAATGGTAACGGGACCCCGATGGTAGGGAAGATTCCGATAAGCATGGATACATTTACAAAAAAGTGCATAAACAGAATGGCGGCTACGCAGTAGCCATAAATTCGGGCGAAATTATTTTTTTGTTTTTCAGATAAATAAACAATTCGTAACACTAATGTGATAAAGCAGGCAATTACGACTATTGATCCCGCAAAACCCCATTCTTCGCCTACGGTTGTAAAAATATAATCGGTATGTTGTTCAGGTACAAACCCGCCTTTTGTTTGTGTTCCTTCTAAAAATCCTTTGCCGATCCATCCGCCGGAACCAATGGCAATCATTGACTGATTTAAATTGTAGCCTTCTTTCTTCATGTTAACATCATCACCCAACAATACATTAATACGATCTTTTTGATGAGATTCTAAAACATTATCAAAATCATAATCAACAGAAAATACAAAACCACTCATGATTACTGCTAAAATAGCATAGATAAAAGGATTTCGGCTAATGGTTTTGTTATAGAAAAAATGTACAACGCAACCTGCAACTATTAAAAGTATAAGAAAAACAGGCTGAATGATTAACGCTAAAATGAACAACAGTATGGCTAAAAAGCCTGTCCATAAATACCAGCCTGGGAAACCTTCGCGATATAACACCAAAAATAAAACAGCAAAAATCATTGCCGAACCGGCATCGGGTTGCAGCATGATAAAAGCAACGGGTAAGAAAATGATTCCCATTGCAATGGCTTGTTCTTTTAGTGTTTGAAAG
>CAMLFV010000099.1 GCA_946479395.1 uncultured Flavobacterium sp.
TGAAAAAAAAAAAACGCCCATCACAAAGATGGGCATTTGAGACCAATAAAGGGTTTCATTTCTATTTCAAAGCGTAATATCAAATTCAAAACGCGTGCCACTTCTTAACAAAACATTAGTAATAGATGCTTTTTACTGTTATTAAAGTACTTTTTATATGTAACTTCTGGTTTTGTAGATGCCAAAGCTAAAACGCACAATTTATCAAGAGAAAATATTCTACAAATTGTGTAAAAATTAAACTAATTTATGTGTATATAAAAACTAAAATAATTTTAAAAATAGTGTTTAAATATACTAAATTTAAAAAATGTTTTGTATTTTTACTGAGTGATGAATTAGAATTTTTAATCTCTTAAATCAGTGTGGTTATGAAACAAAAATTATCTTATGCAATTTGGGTTGTGCTTAGTTTATTATTTCCGATACTGTTTTGGCTGGGGGAAAATTTTATTTAACAATTTTTGAATATAAATTAATGTTGTTTTTTATTGGGTAGTAACTTAAGCATCTTTTAGGGATGTCTTTTTTGTGATAATATTTTTCTTAAAAATAAAAGAGAGCATTATTAATTTTAGTCTTCATTCGTAGTTCCTTTAAAAAGTTTGAAGAAATAAAGAACCAACAGAAACTGTGTATATCCGTAAACTGCATCTTCTACTGGTATCGTAAGCATTCTTATACCCAGAAAATCGCCAGGATTATAATTTACAATAGGTGATTTCAATCCGGTACCCGTTAAAATTCCGTTAACAGGGAAAAAGCCCAACATTAATATGGTATATACCGCCGATGCTTTGCCAATCCAAGGTACGCGAGCAATAAAATGCAGATAAATAAGGGTTAAAATAGTTGCAACTGCGGTTACTAGCGTATAAATTTTATCATAATGCAGCAGCGCGATCAAAGAACAAACTATAATGCTTAGAAAAACAATGATGTTATTAAAACTGCTCAGTTTGTCCCACTTAAAAAACAGATCAAAACAAAAATAAGTAAATACACACGAAAACGGAATACATATAAAAAACAGCCATTCTTCCAACGGAAGTCCTGCTATAACAATCCCCAGTGTATAATCGGTATTAAACCACCAGACTCCTTTTGACGTAAACCATACATCCCATAAAATAAATGGAATCGCTACAACAATTGCAGCTTTTATGAACGGAAGAAAATAACGGTTGAATTTAATTCGATGATCAAACGATGCGATAAAACAGATAATTACCGTAAAGAACAAAATGGCGGAGTAGGTATACATAATCATTTTTTGGAAGTTTTTGTGTACATTTTAAAATACTTGAATGGAACATATAAAAACCCGAAACACTCTCCATGTTCTTTACCAATGTGCTTGTGATGCTGTTTATGTGCACGGCGCAATGCCATAAAATACGGGGTTTTTGTTCGGGTAAGAAACTTAAAACGTTGGTGTATAAATATGTCGTGCACAAAAAAATAGGTCATGCCGTAAAGCATAATTCCCAGTCCTATGTAAAAAACGTAATTGAAATTGGCAAGCGAACCAAAATACATCAAAGCGATGGTTGGCAAGGCAAATATCACGAAAAAATAGTCGTTCCGTTCAAAAGCACCTTCGGTACTGTGGTCGTGATGGTCTTTGTGCAACGTCCATAAAAAACCGTGCATAATGTATTTGTGAATCAGCCAGGTAGCTCCTTCCATCAATACAAAAGTGATAAACGCAATTAAAAAATTCATAACAGTTCTCTTTTTAAACGATTTTCATTCGGAATCTTACAACACCGCAGCCTTATAACGCAGATAACTTTTAAATGCCACGTACGCTTTTTGGGCATTGGGAACGCGGGTTCTGTTCGATAATATTTCTACCGGCGATTTTTTCTTGATTTTCGAAAACAACACCAGATAATATTTATATGCCAAATAAACTCCGAATTTAGATGAATTTGGTAGTTTTTTTATTCCGATTAAGGCTTCAGCAAATTCTTCTTCGATTTCTTTTTCGATCTGATATTTGATGTCACGATCAAAAAGTTCCATATCAACATTCGGAAAATAACTGCGCCCCAAAGTTTGATAATCCTCTTTTAAATCTCGTAGGAAATTGATTTTTTGAAAAGCCGATCCCAGTTTCATTGCATAAGGTTTCAGCTCATCAAACTGCGTTCTGTTTCCTTCGGTAAAAACCTGCAAACACATCAATCCAACCACTTCGGCAGATCCGTAAATGTATTCATTGTAAAGATCAGAATTATAATCAACCTTATGCAGATCCATAGACATGCTGTGTAAAAACTGATCAATAAGTTTTCTATCGATATTATATTGAAGCACAGTTTCCTGAAACGACTGTAAAATAGGGTTCAGCGAGATGCCTTCCTGCAAAGCAGTTTCGGTTTCAATGGTTAGTCTGTTTAGCAGTTTTTCTTTATCGTAACCATGAAAACTATCCACAATTTCATCGGCAAGGCGCACATAGCCGTAAATAGCGTAAATGCTTTTGCGAATGGCGGGTTTTAGTGCCAAAATGCCCAGTGAAAAACTGGTGCTGTACTTTTCGGTGGTTTTCTTGCTTACTTCGTAAGCCAATTCATCAAACAATTTTTTCATAGCTTATATTTTTAGTTTGTTGACTTCTTTAGCAACTATTTTTCCCGATATTATTGCGGGCGGAACTCCCGGTCCGGGAACGGTAAGCTGTCCGGTATAAAACAAGTTTTGTACTTTTTTGTTGCGTATTTTTGGTTTCAGCACTGCGGTTTGATTCAGCGTGTTTGCCAATCCGTAGGCATTTCCGCCATAAGCATTGTAATCTTGAATGAAATCTGATACGCAGTAACTTTTTTTATAGTCGATTTTATCGTACAGATTGCTTGCTCCGGTATGTTTTTCAATCCTGCCCAATAGTTCCTTCAAATAATGTTCCCTTATCGATTCATCGTCGTTAATTCCGGTAGCAACAGGCATTAATAAAAATAGATTTTCACAATTTTCGGGTGCTGTTGAAGCATCGGTTTTAGACGGACAACAAGCATAGAACAACGGTTTTTCTGGCCATTTCTTTTCTTCGTAAATACAGTCGATATGTTCGTCTAAATCATTTTCAAAAAATAAGGTGTGATGAGTAAGGTTGGGAATACGCTCTTTAATTCCTAAATAAAAAATAAGACTCGATGGAGCAAATATTCTTTTTTTCCAATAATCTTCATTGTAATTTTTATATTGATCATCTAAAAGACTTTCGGTATGATGATAGTCTGATGATGCGATAATACTGTCGAATTCCAAAGTTTTTCCGTTAACTTCAATTGAAACCGCACGGTTATTTTCTACATGAATTTTTTCTATGGAATGATTAAAGTGAAAATGTACACCCTGATTTTCTGCAACTTTTTTCATTGCCGATACCAGACTGTAAAAACCGCCCATTGGATAATGCGTTCCCAAAACATAGCCGCCATAATTCATAAGACTGTACAAAGCGGGAATGTTTTTGGGCGATGCTCCAAGGAAAATAACAGGAAATTCCATGAGCGCCTGTAATTTTGGATTTTTAAAGTATTTGGAAACATACTTTCTGAAATTGGTAAGCAGATCAAGTTTTAACGCACTGACTGCAATTTTTGGTGATACAAATTCTAACCAGTTGTAACATGGCTTGTTCACGAAATCTTGCATACCCACCTGATATTTATATTTTGCAGATTCCATAAAACGATCAAGCTGAACAGCAGCTCCGGTTTCAATTTGTTCAACGGTTTGCTTTAATTCTTCATAATTTTTTTGAACAGCAATTTTAGAATCCGAAAAAATCATTTCAAACTGCGGATTCAACGAAACAAGCTCATAGAAATCGGATGATTTATAACCAAAATCTGTAAAGAAATTTTCAATAATATCGGGCATCCAGTACCAACTTGGGCCCATATCAAAAACATAACCGTTAGCGGTTGTAAATTGTCTGGCTCTGCCTCCCGGTTGGTCGTGCTTTTCAAATACATGAACTTCGTTGCCCGCTTTTGCAGCATACGCAGCAGCAGATAATGCAGAGAAACCGGAACCTATAACAGCTATTTTCTTTTTCATTACACGGTTTGTTGTTTGTACAGATTGGCTTCGTCTAAAAGTTTTTCCACATCGGTATTTTTTTGATAAATAGGAACATGAAACTCGTTGAGTTTGGTAAGCAGTTTTATTAATTCCAGTTTTTCAGGTTCCGATAAATTCCCGCATACCAACATTGTTGCTGTACGAATTTTTTCCATTTGCTGATCCAAAACCAGTAAACCTTCTTCGGTAATACTGATAATTTTACTGCGTTTGTCTGTTTCGGAATCTTTCTGAATTGCCCAGCCTTTCTGCATCAATCTGTTAATAATTAGGATACCTGCAGGTTTTTCATGCACATTCTTTTTTATAAGATCCATTTTCGTCATTTCACCAAAGGCTTTCAAGTTAATTAGGTATATAAAATCTTCTTGAGTAGAAAAATCGGATCCTGAAATTGCCGCTCTGGAATAATTTTTAGCAAACCGGTTCATATGCACAAGCAGTGTGCTTATAACGCTTTCGGCACTGCGCCCCAAATCTTTGCCCTCCCATTCAGGAGTTTTAAAACGAAGTGGCTGTGTATAATTGTCGGCGACCCATTTTTTAAAACCAGAAATGCTGTCTGGATAACGGTTGTCTGTATTGGATAATTCGAATTCTTCAACAAGATCTACCGTTTTTTTAATAAGATTATATTTCATAATGAAATTTTATAGTATACAAATATACTTTATTTTTTAATTTTATTGTTTTTAAATATATTATTTTTTTTAAATCTACTATTTCACATCTTCCTTAAAACCACCAACTTTTCTTCTAACAATAAAATATCAAAACCAAAATATTCAGCGATGTATTCAAAAGTTTTAAAAGTATAAATAAAAACATGCGTTAAATCTTTACGATAATACCAGTTTTTAAAATCGGTTTGGTTGTTGAACAAATGCGTTTTAACAATTAAAAGTCCGCTTGGTTTTAAAATGTTGTACAGTTTAGTAATTTCCTCAAAAGGATTATAAAAATGTTCAAATACCTCGCAACTAAATATAAAATCGTAGGTTTTATGTAAGTACGAAGTATCGGGATAAAAATATGGATCATAAAAATCAACTCGATATCCTTTTTCAAGAAGCTGTTTGCTAATCACTGGTCCTTTACCACAACCATAATCCAACCCCAACATTTCTGTTGTGCAGTTCTCTAAAATTGTATTTGTAACTGGTGCAGTGAAATTTTGGTAGCCAACATCGTTCACATCATTGTTGTGTTGCTCGTAATGATTTTGCTCTTTTACTTCATCAAAATATAAATCATCACGTTTTAAATAAGCATGACAATTCGGGCAGATATAATAATCGCCATCAGCTTTTTCCGTCAATAGAGTAGCGCAAAGTGTACAGTTCATTCTTAGTAATTTTAATAGGGATATTAGCTAAAGATACAACGGGTTAATTTGTAAAGTATTTTTTCAGAATCATAAAACTCATAAAATTATAAATAAACCACATAGACACATAGGTATTTTAAGATATAGCTAATTTTAAGTTTTAGATAGTTTTTATCTTCGATAAAACATAGCTTAATTATAATGTGTATTACCAAAGGTAACCTATAAAATCTTATAAAGTATAGGTTGCAATAAAACTATGTGGTATAGAAAAGTTTAAATGAGATATTTGTAAAAATAGTATCTTTGCTGTATGAACGAACATTTAAATCCAACCAACGAAAATTATTCGAACGAAGAAATCGATGTAGAAAAAAAACTGCGTCCGCTCTCGTTTGATGATTTTGCGGGTCAAGATCAGGTATTAGAAAATTTAAAAGTGTTTGTAAAAGCTGCCAATTTACGTGGCGAAGCTTTAGATCACACGTTGTTTCACGGACCTCCGGGTTTGGGAAAAACAACTTTGTCTAATATTTTGGCAAACGAATTAAATGTGGGCATCAAGATTACATCAGGTCCTGTTTTGGATAAACCCGGAGATTTAGCTGGTTTGTTAACCAATCTGGAAGAACGCGATATTCTGTTTATCGATGAAATACACAGATTAAGTCCTGTGGTGGAAGAATATCTGTATTCGGCAATGGAAGATTTTAAGATCGATATCATGATCGAATCTGGTCCAAATGCACGTTCGGTTCAAATCAATCTAAATCCTTTTACCCTTGTTGGTGCAACCACACGTTCTGGTTTGTTAACCGCACCAATGCGTGCACGTTTCGGAATTCAAAGTCGTTTGCAGTATTATAACATCGAATTATTATCAACCATTGTAGAACGCAGCGCAACTATTTTAAAGGTTCCTATTGATATGGAAGCTGCCATTGAAATTGCGGGTCGAAGCCGTGGTACACCTCGTATTGCGAATGCTTTGTTGCGTAGGGTTCGAGATTTCGCACAGATTAAAGGCAACGGACGTATCGATATCGAAATTTCGCGTTTTGCTTTAAAAGCTTTGAATGTTGATAAATACGGGTTAGATGAAATGGATAACAAAATTTTATCGACCATAATTGATAAATTCAAAGGTGGTCCGGTGGGCTTGTCAACTTTGGCGACTGCCGTTTCAGAAAATTCGGAAACCATTGAAGAAGTGTACGAACCATTTCTTATTCAGGAAGGATTTATCTATAGAACGCCTCGCGGACGTGAAGTTACCGAAAAAGCATACACCCATTTGGGCAGACAGAATGTAGGCAAACAGTCGGGCTTGTTTAACGATTATGACTAAATTTTAATTTTTATGTTTTTTTTACACCACAATAGAAATTAATTTATTTAACCACATAGATTCATAGCAAATATAGATTTTTGAGGTTAAATAAATACACATAGTTTTTTAAGCATTGCTTAAAAACTATGCGCATCTAAAGTTTTCTGTATAAATTAAGCAAAAAGAAGCTATGTGTCTATGTGGTTTATTGAATTTTTTATGCGTTTTATTACTAGAAAGTATAAATGAGTTTATTTACAGATTTATTAGTAACAATAGAAAATAAAAGCCATAATAGTTTTGATCTTTGATAAAATACATATAAGCTATAACCGTAGTGCATTATAGAATTGCCACAGATTCACAGATCTTTACGCATTACTCTAAGCAAAACAGAAAAGTTATGCAACTTATTGAATGCGAAGTATTCAAAAATCTGTGAAAATTTAATTATTAGTAACTTTAATCTATAAAATTATATCTGTGCATCTGTGGTAAAAAAAATAAATCACTGAATATCATTGTATTAAAATTTATTAGATAATGCACTACGGGTATAAGCTATGTTTATTTTGTACAATACAAAAACTATATAAACTAAATTTTTTATCAACATTAAATACAGAATTTATGTGGTAAAAAAACTAATAATTATATTTATCCGTGCATCTGTGGGAAATAGTAGATCATGACTAACAAAGAAAAATACACACAGTTTATAAAACAGAAAGCCCAAGATTTGGGCTTTTCTTATTGTGGTATTTCGCAGGCAACTTTTTTAGAAGAAGAAGCACCGCGTTTAGAAAGTTGGTTAAAAAACAACATGCACGGCGAAATGAAGTATATGGAAAATCATTTCGATAAACGATTAGATCCGCGATTGCTGGTTCCCGGTGCAAAATCGGTTGTTTCTTTGTTGTTGAATTATTTTCCTTCCGAACAACAAAATCAAGACTCTTATAAAATTTCAAAATACGCGTACGGCGAAGATTATCATTTTGTGATTAAAGACAAGTTGAAAGATCTGCTGCATTACATTAATGATGAAATAGGCGAGGTCGATGGTCGTGTTTTTGTCGATTCGGCTCCGGTGTTAGATAAAGCCTGGGCAGCAAAAAGCGGTTTGGGCTGGGTTGGTAAAAACAACAATTTAATCCGTAAAACCGAAGGATCGTTTTTTTTCGTTGCAGAATTAATCATTGATTTGGATTTAATGTACGATACCGCTACAACAAATCACTGTGGTTCGTGTACCGCTTGTATCGATGCTTGCCCAACGAAGGCAATAGAATCGCCTTATATTGTGAACGGCAGCAAATGTATTTCGTATTTGACTATTGAACTGAAAGATGCCATTCCAGATGAATTTTCGGGCAAGTTAGATGATTGGATGTACGGTTGCGATGTTTGCCAAGATGTTTGTCCGTGGAACCGATTTGCAAAACCAAATGCCGAACCGCTTTTCAAACCAAAACCTACGTTGATTGATTACGACAAACAGCAATGGAACGATTTAACCAACGAACTGTTCAACGAAATTTTTAAAAAGTCGCCTGTAAAACGTACCAAGTTTTCTGGGTTGGCACGGAATATCGCTTTTTTGAATAAAGACGTTTTGTAATTTGCCTTTACAAAAAAGGAAAAACTTTTAGTTTCTCCCTTAACAAGTTTTTTTTTTGTTATTATGTATCTACTGCTTTCTCATTTTAATTCTAAAATTTCTTCGATATTCTTTTTAAAAACTTCGTTTCCATCTATTTCGTATGATAACCGTATATTGTCAGTTGGAAGTTTTTTTTGAGAATGTGAATTTATTATTAGACGATGCTTTGGTGAATCAAATATGTTGCCCAATGAGATCTTGGTTACTAGTGATGCAGAAAGTTTTGTTAGTTTAGGAGTTGGTGAGTAAATGAAATTTTGATTGTAAAATGCATCGCTTACATCATATAATAAATTATATCTAAAATCAATATTTAAGCAAACTAAAAAGGGTAATTCCAATTCTCCATATCTACTAGCCTTATGTTTTATATTCTTGAAAATTTTTTCAGAGTCTTCAGTAACATCTTTTATTATGGGTTCGTAGTATTGAAGTCCAATTGGTCTAAGACTGTTGTTGCTTCAATATAAAATTTTTCATCTCCTTTAACGGCTAAAAAGTCCGGTTTTCTATTTGTGTTTAATAAAGTAGGATGGGGAATTAGTTTATAACCTTGCTTTCTAAATAACTCGTGTATAAATAGTTCATAAAAAGAGTCGTAGAATTTATTTTTAAAACTTTTTAGCAAGTCGCTTTTGTAATCATTGGGATAATTATCAAACCAAGTATTCAGCAATTTTCTAATTTTCTCAATTTCGATTTGAGAATTATTGTCAAAATAATTATAGATATTTCACCTGTTTTTGAGACCTGAGTTTGAGTACGGGTTTTATCTTCAAATAATTTCATATTTTATTTTGATAATTTATTTTAAAAAAAATTACAGCTAACATATCTCCCCGCAATATACCAATTATATTTAAATGTTAAAAAAAGTGTGTTTTCATTTGTTTTATAATTATTGATGTTGCGCTGAATAATGTTTTAGTCATGTTTACACCAGCAACAAAATCTTGTGTAATGCTATTATTTATTCCATTTCTTCAAAAAAAGTAATCAAAACTTTTTCGTTCTTAATTTTAAGCTTGTTATATTTGTTACTTATCAAAAAATGAAATCATGCACAAAGATTCAAAAAGAAGAGAAGCTTTATTATATCACGCAAAACCAAAACCCGGTAAAATTGCCGTAGTACCAACAAAACCTACAAGTACACAACGCGATTTGGCATTAGCTTATTCACCCGGAGTTGCAGAACCTTGTTTAGAAATCGAAAAAAATCCTGAAAATGCTTACAAATACACCGCTAAAGGAAACTTAGTTGCTGTTATTAGTAACGGAACGGCTGTTTTAGGTTTGGGCGATATTGGTGCGCAGGCATCAAAACCGGTAATGGAAGGTAAAGGTTTGTTGTTTAAGATATTTGCCGATATCGACGTTTTTGATATTGAGGTAGATACAAAGAATATCGATGATTTTGTAAAAATTGTAAAAGCGTTAGAACCTACTTTTGGCGGAATCAACTTAGAAGATATCAAAG
>CAMLFV010000100.1 GCA_946479395.1 uncultured Flavobacterium sp.
TCTTTAAACTCTCACAATTACGAAAATATCACTAAAAATACCATTTATAATGTTAAAAAAAAGAAAAACAACAGTTTTGTTTATTTTTTTTAAATTAAATGTAATATTTTTATAGATTACTAACAACATATAATAATCTAAAAATGAAAAAGAAACTAACCCTTTTTCAACGTCAGATTAGTTGGCTACTGCCCAAAGCCTTCTTAATTTTGGCGTTATTAGCGTTCAATGAAACGCATGCACAACCTACATGTACTGCAATAGGAGGAAACTTTAGTGAAAATTTTGACACTACGCCTACCGGTGGCACAACAAATCCTTCTGTCCCCGATTGCTGGAGTTACATTGACAATATGTCTACAACAGGTTACGGATACACTGCTTCTTCAACAACAACCGTAACATCACCTCCAAATTTTTTCAGGTTTTACAGAATGTGTTCTACAGCTAATGTAAACGAAGATTTAACGCTGGTATCTCCTGAAACAGTTAATTTAGGAAATGGCACAAAACAAGTACGTTTCTACGCTCGCGGAAACTCAACAACCGTTACAAGTATATTAGAAGTTGTGCGGTTAAACGGAAACACTTCTGCAGCCACAGCTACCGTTTTAGCTACATTTGATATTACAGGTAACACCTATTCTGAATATATTGTTCCATTACCTGCTACAACTGATGATTATTTTGGATTTAGGGTTCCGCATAATGGTTCTACTACTACAAATTATCCCTATGCTTTTATAGACGATGTTTTTTATGAAGATTTAGAAACCTGTTTTTTTCCTACAAATGCAACTGTTTCTGCTATTACCCAGAATACAGCTACTATCTCATGGACTGCTTCGATAGATACAAATGTTACTGGTTATGAATACGAGGTACGATCAAATGGTGCTGCTGGTTCTGGAGCAACCGGCTTAGCAGCATCAGGTAATACTGCTGGTGTTTCAGCTAACATTACAGGTTTGTCACCATCTGTAAATTATACAGTTTATGTACGAAGTGTTTGTGGAACTTCAACGGGTAGATGGAATCCACAGTCATTAAATTTTCAAACACTATGCGGTGTTGTTACAGGTAATTTTTACGAGGGATTTGATACTACCGCTACCGGAACAACATCAAATAATAATTTCCCAAATTGCTGGAGTTATGTTGACCAAGTTACAACTACAGGTTATGGCTATGTTAATGCCACAAATGCACAATCGGGAAACAATTCGTATCGTTTATATAAAACCAATTCTACTGCCAACCAAGGTCAGAATTTAATTTTAATTTCGCCCGAAACCGATAATTTAGGTAACGGAACCAAACAATTACGTTTTTCTGTTCGTGCCGGCACAGCTACGAATGTGAACAATTTAGAGATAGTAACCGCAAACGGCGACGATGCAAACGCTACCTTTACTGTGATACGAACTATTAATGTTGATTATCTTACCTATCAAGAATATATTATTCCGTTACCTGCGACTACCGACGATTATTTTGGTTTTAGATTGGCGCATAACGGAACAACAACACTATCTACCATTCATTTAGATGATATTTATTACGAAGATTTAGCAGATTGTTTTTTCCCTACCGCATTAACAATAGGTAACATAACCCAGACAGGTTCAGATTTGTCTTGGACTGCGTCGGTTTCAACCAGCGTTACAGGATATGAATACGAAGTTCGTTCTTCTGGTGCACCAGGATCGGGAACAACCGGATTGGGCGCAACCGGTATTGTTACAGGAACTTCTACTACAGTAACAGGTTTATCGCCTTCGGTAGAATATACCGTTTATATACGCAGTATATGCGGAACTACGGAAGGAATTTGGAATCCTGTATCACAGATTTTTAATACCTTGTGCGGCGTTATTACCGGAAACTTCTATGAAAGTTTCGATACAACAACGGCAGGATCTACTACAAATGCAACGTATCCTTATTGCTGGAGTTACATAGACGATGTTACTACAACAGGCTATGGATATGTATTGAATAGTACTACCTATGCACAATCACCAACGCAATCGTTCAGATTGTACAGAACCAATTCTACAACAAATGCTGCCCAGGAACTTCTTTTAATTTCGCCCGAAACAGATAATCTTGGAAATGGTACCAAACAGTTGCGTTTTTCGGTTAGATCTTATTTAGCAAGCTATACCAACAAATTAGAGATAATATCGTTAGCAGATAATACCACAACAGCAAATGCTACAGTTTTAGCAACGATATACAAAGACGATACTGCTTATCAGGAATACATTGTTCCGCTACCTGCAACAACCGATGATTATTTTGCTTTTAGAATGGCATATAATGGCCTTACAGCGACATCATCGGTAGTAATAGACGATGTTTACTACGAAGATTTATCACCTTGTATTTTCCCAATGAACATAGACGCAAACGCTATTACCGGAAACACTGCAACCATATCTTGGGACGCTTCTTTAGCAACCGGAGTTACTGGTTACGAATATGAAATACGTACTTCTGGCGATGCCGGTTCCGGAGCTGTAGGTTTAAAAACAAGCGGTACCGTTACAGGAACATCTGTAAACATTACCGGGTTGGATCCTGCTACCCAATATGTTGTATATGTACGAAGTATTTGTGGATCAACCAATGGAATATGGACTGCTTTTCCATTGACTTTTTATACTTTATGCGGAATAGTTACCGGAAATTTCTATGAAGGATTTGATACTACTGAAACAGGTACTACAACAAATAATAATTTCCCCTATTGTTGGAGTTATGTTGACGAAGTAGTTACAACAGGTTATGGTTATGTGAATGCAGCAAATGCACAATCACCAAGCAATTCGTACAGAATGTACCGTACAAATACAACTACGAACCAAGGTCAAAACCTAAGATTAATTTCCCCGGAAACAGATAATTTAGGAAACGGTAATTGGGTTAAACAAGTACGCTTTTCAGCAAGAAGCACAGGTACCAATCCACAAATCCTAGAAGTATTTACATCTAACGGTACTACATCATCAGCTAATTTCACCGTGTTGGATACTATATTGGTAAGTGGTACAACGTATCAGGAATATACTATTTATTTCCCTCAAACAACCGATGATTACTTTGGTTTCAATTTACCTCATAACGGAACAACATCGGCAGGTACGGTACATATCGATGATGTTTATTATGAAGATACTCCCTCTTGTAAACCTATTTTATCGAACAATATTACCATAAGTAAAGTTCTTAAAGACGGCGCAACAATTAGCTGGACAGATCTTATGAACGTTAGTGGCGTAGCTTACGAAGTAGAAGTACGTGAAACAGGTAACCCGGGAGATCCAGGTGCCGATTTCGTGGGAATAACAGCCCCAGGCGTTACATCTATAAATGCTATAGGGTTAAATCCTACTACCAGATACAGCGTTTATGTAAGAGTGATTTGTTCTGCTACAGATGAAAGTATTTGGGCTTATGGAGGAGATCTGCAAACATCATGTGATTATCCTGATTTAATTGCTGCTCCACCAGCTGTAATCTGCGGTTATGGTCCGGTAGAACTAACGGCAATTTTCGATTCAGGAATCGTTCAATGGTTTGATGCCGAAGAAGACGGAAATTTAGTACATACCGGTCCAACATTTACAACCCCCTCTTTATCTGCAAATACCAGTTATTGGGTTACTGCGGGTGATACTATTTCGGCACCAACATTTGTTGGCCCGACTGATACAAGCATGGCCGGTGGTGGTGCTACAGCATCAAGCTACGAAATGTATTTTACTGTTCATTCTAATCTTACATTACATTCCGTTGATATTTATCCAGGTACTGTAGGCTCAAGCGGAACAATTGATATCTATACATCATCTAATGTTAAAGTTGCCTCGATTCCTGTAACCACAACTGTTAGTGGAACTGCAACTCCACAACAAGTAGTTTTAGATGTACCATTAACACCTGGTGACTATTATATGAAAACCGACAATACCTTTAGTATGTTTAGAAATACTTCTGGTGCGGTTTATCCTTACTCAATTCCTGAATTATCCATTACAGGTAACAGCTTTTTAGCCGGTTATTATTACTATTTCTACAATTGGCAAATTGGCGGCGGTGGCTGTACAACTCCAAGAATTGAAGTTCCTGTGACTATATCACCTAAACCAGCATTTGAATTATCAACAGATAAAATTATTTCATGTGAAGGGGATGCAACTGAAGCAGTAACAATTACAACTAATTTAGGTGGATACGATACTTTTGTATGGACACCAAGTACAGGAGTTAGTGGCGATGAAGTTAACGGATGGACATTCAGCACCAACCAAGAGCAGGAATATACTTTGGTTGCAAGCCAATCGAACGGAATTTGTGAACACATAAAAACAGTTTTGGTTACTTCGGGTATCAAACCAGAACCAAATCCTAATTTAGCAACTGTTCATGATGTGTGTAAAAATACTGTTACTGAACTGAATGTATTGGAAGATGTAATTAGCACAATTACAATTGGTAATTTAGCAACAACTACCGCACCAACAAGCGAAGTATCGGCTTTTGTGCAAAGTGCAGAATTCTCTAAACAACAGTATATTTACAGCGCTGCCGAATTATTAGCACAAGGTTTAACAACTGCAGGATACATTACCGAGTTGGCTTTTGAAACGATAAATTCAGGTGCGAGTTTGACCAACGATAATTATACTATAAAAATGATGCTGACAGCAAATACCACTTTCCCTGACAATAATTTTATTACAGGGAACTTCCATACGGTTTATTCCGCAGCAACTCACACCCATACCTTCCAAGGTATTCAGAATATGGTATTAAACACCCCTTTCTATTGGGATGGTCAGTCGAACATCATTGTTCAAATAACACAAGAAGGAATAGGCGGCGGTAACAATGCGGAAACCTATTTCACATCTGTTACAGGCAATAATGTTGGATTGCATGGTTCAAGCGCTACCGATCCGGATCCTGTTAGCGGAACAAGAACAACAGATCGCCTTGATTTAAGATTCGGTTTAGAACAATCAAAAGTAACATGGTCGCCTGCTGCAAACTTGTACTTAGATGCAGCTACAACAATTCCATATACAAGTGGAACAAATGCTTTAACGGTTTACACCATACAAAGTTTAGGTGGAACACAGGTCTATACAGCATTACTTACGGCTCCGAGCGGTTGTTCAACAAGTGTAGATTATACTATTAATGTTGCAGACGTTGGAACACCAATTGTTCAAGGTCAAACATTTTGTGAGGCGACACCTGTAACCGATGTAGTTGTAACGGGACATCAGGGTGCAACATTAGTTTTCTATGACGATGCTGCAGCAACTACCCCAATCACTACTATTTCACAAACAGGTACTTATTACATAGAAGCAGTTTTAGGTTCATGCAAATCGGCACGTATTCCGTTTACAGCTACCATTACACCGTTAGGTTTACCTACAGCATCATTTACCCAGGTAATTTGTGGTGCCGGAACAATTGCCGATTTAACTGCAACCGGTGTAAGCGGATCGCAAATAAACTGGTATGATTCTGCAACTTCTACAACTGTTCTGCCAACTACACATCCTTTAGTAGACAATACTACCTATTATGCTGCACAACAATTAGGAAATTGCGAGTCGGGTAGAATCGCCGTATTGGTAACGATCAACACAACAGCACTTCCAGCATTAACAGCGCAAACAATTACCGTATGCGGAGATTTAACTTATGGAAGTATCGATCTAAATCAAATAAGTGGTTCAGAATTAGTATGGTATCCGTCTGCAACATCACAAACACCAATACCTAATACCGATGCTATTGTTAGCGGAACTTATTACGTATCGCAAAAATTAAACAATTGTGAATCTGTGCGCGTACCAATCACCGTATCAAGTGCACAAAGTACTGTTCCTGCTCCAACAGCGGGTGTTCAAAACATTTGTGGCAGTGGAACCGTTGCACAATTAACAGCAAACATTTTACCTAATGCCACAGCACTTTGGTATAGTACTGCTGCATCAACTACGCCATTACAACCAACAGATGTATTAGTAAGCGGCACGTATTATTTGGCTCAGCAGGAAGGTAACTGTATCTCGCCAAAAATTCCGGTAGCTGTACGTGTAACAAACACTTCAGCTCCTGCTGTAGCTCCATTTACATTATGTGAAGGATCAACAGTGGCAGATTTAACTATTTCTGAACCTACGGGTATATCGCACAAATGGTTTATCAACAGTAGTTCTACGACCGAATTGCCATTAACCGATATTTTAATAAGCGGATATTATTTTGTGGTTCGAGTTGAAAACGGATGTGAATCTGCAAGAACGCAGGTACAAGTTACCATTAACAGCAGACCCAACAGTCCAACAGGTACATCGCCACAAACATTTACAGATTATGCTGAAATAAGCAATTTAATTATGGATGAACCTAATGTAATCTGGTACATTACTTATGAAGATGCGTTGAATGGAATTAATCCTTTAAATCAGGATATGCCTTTGGTAAATGGAACAACCTATTATGCAGTAATTATTGGTGCAAACGGATGCCCAAGTTTACCAACACCAATTGAAACAATTATTGTTTTAGGTGTAAACGATTTTGATTTAAGTAAATTGAAATACTACCCTAACCCGGTAAATGATCTTTTAACAATTACTTATGCAGATGTTATTACAAATGTAGAAGTGTTTGATTTAAACGGAAGAATGGTTATTAAACGTGATTTTGACAATCAAACTGTTCAGTTAGATTTTAGCAGTTTAAGTTCTGGAACTTATATGCTGAATATTAAAACGAAAGAAAACAGTCAGTTTGTGAAAATTATAAAGAAATAATTCTCTTTAATAACAAAAGTAAAAGCCGCTCGAAATGAGCGGCTTTTTATGTTTTTCAAAATTCAATTTTTATTAATGCGCATCTAACCAATTGGTTCCCTCGCCTATTTCAACTTCTAACGGAACGGCTAATTTAAAAGCGTTTTCCATTTCTTCTTTAATAATAGGTTTTACTTTTTCTAATTCTAATTTTGGAACATCAAAAACCAATTCATCGTGTACCTGCAACAACATTTTGGTTTCCAAGTTTTCTTTTATCAATCGGTTGTGAATGTTAATCATGGCAATTTTAATGATATCGGCAGCCGATCCTTGTATTGGCGCATTTACTGCATTACGCTCTGCACCGCCACGAACCACAGCATTTTGCGAATTAATATCTTTTAAATACCTGCGACGCCCCGAAACGGTTTGCACATAACCGTATTCACGAGCAAATTCAATTTGTGTATTAATGTATTCGCGCAATTTTGGATACGTTGCGTAATAAGCATCAATCAATTCTTTACTTTCGGCACGACTTAAACTTGTCTGCTGACTTAAACCAAAAGCCGAAACTCCGTAAATAATTCCGAAATTTACTGTTTTAGCATTGCTACGCTGTTCGCGCGTAACCTCATCTAACGCAACATTAAAAACTTTTGCGGCAGTTGATCTGTGGATATCCTCGTGTTTATTGAACGATTCAATCATGTTTGGTTCTTCACTTAAAGCCGCAATGATTCGTAATTCAATCTGAGAATAATCGGCAGAAACCAACACATGGTTTTCATCTCTGGCAACAAACGCTCTACGAACTTTTTGCCCGCGTTCGGTACGAATCGGGATATTCTGTAAATTCGGATTGTTAGAACTCAAACGCCCCGTAGCTGCCACCGCCTGCATATAATCGGTATGCACACGTCCACTTTTTGGATTTATCTGCGTTGGCAACGCATCAACATAAGTATTTTGTAGTTTCACAATTTGACGCCATTCTAAAATATCGCGAACAATTTGGTTATCTTTCGCTAAATCACTCAAAACCTCTTCGCCCGTTGCATATTGCCCTGTCTTGGTTTTTTTAATTTTACCGAAACCTACTTTTAATTTTTCGAACAGAATAACTCCCAACTGTTTTGGCGATGCCAGATTAAATTCTTCTCCGGCTGTTTCAAATATTTTTGATTGAAGATTTTGAGCTTCGGCTGATAATTCTACTGAAAGTGCTTTTAAATAATCAACATCTAGTCGAATTCCTTCCGATTCCATTTCTGCTAAAACAGAAACCAATGGACTTTCGATTTTATCAAACAATTCACGGGTTTTACTTTGATCTAATTTCGGAGCAAAAACTTCTTTTAACTGATACGTTACATCGGCATCTTCACCTGCATATTCCTTAACATCTTCTACCGAAACATCGCGCATAGATTTTTGTCCTTTGCCTTTTTTACCGATTAATTCTTCGATCGATTTAGGCTGATATTGCAAATACGTTTCCGACAAAACATCCATATTATGACGCATGTCAGGGTTTATCAAATAATGCGCAATCATGGTATCGAACAAAAAGCCTTTAACTTCTATATTATAATTTTTAAGGACTTTAATATCGTATTTTAAATTCTGGCCGATTTTTATAATTTGATCATTCTCTAAAAACGGACGCAAAATTTCGATCAATTCCTGTGCTTCGGCTTGATTTTCCGGGAACGGAATGTAATAAGCCGAACCTTTTGCATAAGAAAACGACATACCTACCAATTCTGCCAAATTAGCGTCAATGCTAGTTGTTTCGGTATCAAAACAAACCTCGGTTTGTTCCAACAAGGTTTTCACGAATAACTGTACAGCAAATTTTCCTTGAACCAATTGATAAAAATGATCGGTATTTGATAAGGTTTTATAGTAACCTTCGTCGGTAATTTTAATTTCGGTATCGCCCGTTTCAAAAAGCGAAAACTGATCGATGCTTTTCACAGGCTGTTTCCCAATTGGTGTTGGTTGCGTCATTGCAACTTCGTCTGCAAAAATCTTTTCGAACTGTTCTTTCATTCTGCGGAATTCCAGCTCTTGAAAAATCGCTTCGGTTTTTTCCACATCGGGTTTATCTAACCTGAAAAATTCTTCTTCAAATTCTACCGGACAATCTAAAAAGATACGAGCCAGTTTTTTCGAAAGCAAACCAATTTCTTTATTAGCTTCGATCTTTTCACGCATTTTTCCTTTTAACTTATCGGTATTTTCCAACAGATTTTCCATTGAACCGAATTCTGCCAACAGTTTCTTCGCCGTTTTTTCGCCAACGCCTGGTAATCCCGGGATATTATCAACAGCATCGCCCATCATTCCCAAGAAATCGATTACCTGTAACGGATCGCTCACTTCAAACTTTTCTTGCACTTCTTTAACTCCCCAAATTTCTATGCCATTACCCATACGCGCCGGACGGTACATAAAAATATTTTCTGAAACCAGCTGGGCATAATCTTTATCGGGTGTTACCATGAAAACCTGAAAACCTTCCTTTTCTGCTTTTTTAGATAACGTTCCAATTAAATCGTCGGCTTCAATTCCCGGAACTTCGATAATCGGAATGTGCATGGCACGCAAAATCTCGTGGATATAAGGAATTGCAATTTTAATAGCTTCGGGTGTTTCATCGCGGTTTGCCTTGTATTCGGGGAAAATTTCGCATCGTGCTGCGCTTCCATCCTTATCAAAGGCAACCGCCAAATAATCGGGACGCTCGCGTTTTATAACATCCATTAACGAGTTCATAAAACCCATAATTGCCGATGTATCTAAGCCTTTGGAATTGATGCGGGGATTTTTTATAAATGCGTAATACCCACGAAAAATAAGCGCGTAGGCATCTAAAAGAAATAAACGTTTCTGGTTGTTCATACTAACTGTTTCAAGAGCATCAAAAGTACAAAAAAGTTGTGAGTTGTAGGTTTTTAGTTTCATTTGTGTTGGAAAACTACAGCTAAAAACCCAAAACTGTTAAAGTATTAAAAACGGTATCCAATAAAAAATCAAATTGGTGTACTTTTGATAAACTAAATATC
>CAMLFV010000101.1 GCA_946479395.1 uncultured Flavobacterium sp.
TGTAATTTGTTACATAATGTTAGATAAGTGTGGTGAATGGGGAGGACCTCAAGAATATTATAAAATTTATCAGACACACAAAGACAGTACTTATTTAAAATATTATTGGTTTGATATGAGTTGTGAATCAAATCCAATATGGAAGGATTCGGTAAGGTTTAATGAGAAGTTACCTATTCTTTTAACTCAAAAAGATAAAAAAAATCTTTCAGATTTATTTCTTCTTGTTATGAAAGGAAAAATAACTGAGGAATTAGGGAGCAATGCTGGTGGTAATGTTCATTTATTTTCCAAAGATTCTACCTTGAATGTTTCATTCCACACCGATAATGATTTATTTGAAAGAGAATATAAAGAAATAAGAAGTCAATTATTTAAAAATTAAAATCTTAGCTTAATACAAAATTTAATCAAAAATAAAAAAACTTATTAGTTTCCTAATAAGCTTTCTTTAAACGGGCTAAATCAATTTTATTGTCACGATCTTTAATGGTTTCACGTTTGTCGAACAGTTTTTTACCTTTTGCCAAGGCAATTTCAACTTTAGCCAAACCTTTTTCGTTTGTAAACAAACGCAACGGTACAATGGTTAAACCTTTATTCTGTACACTTTTATTTAACGATTTTAATTCTTTTTTATTTAAAAGCAGTTTGCGTTCGCTTTTTGCTTTGTGGTTGTAATGGGTTCCAAACGAATATTCTTCAACATGCGAATTAATCATGAATAATTCGCCGTTTTGAAACTCGCAAAAACTGTCTGCAATAGATGCTTTCCCCAAACGTATCGATTTTATTTCGGTTCCAGCCAAAACAATTCCTGCCGTATATTTTTCAATAAACTCAAATTCAAATTTGGCACGTTTGTTTAATATGTTTATACTTTTCTGCATGTTGCAAATGTACTAAAAGTTGGTGTTTTGTAAAACTATTTGTCTTTTTTCCAGATAGAATAAATAATGGTGATGCCTAAAATACCCGAAATGATAAATCCTAGTAAGCCTAAAAGTGAATTTCCAAAGAAAAGCGGCGGAATATGTGCCATCATTAAAATAGACGAACCAATGGATAAAGCCGCAATAATAATGGCATACGTTAACCTGTTCGATGCATTTTGAAGGGTTTTGCGCATATCTTCCAATCCTTCTACTTCAAAATTTACTTTTAATTTGTCGTCTTTTATTTTTTCTAATAAAACCGTTAGATCATCGGGTAAATTTTGCAGGTTTGCCGCAAGTATCTTTAAATGTTTTATTGATTTTTGAGCAATTTGTTTTGGTCCGTATTTCTTTAAAGCCAGTTCGTTTGCATACGGACGCATGCTTTCCATAACGTTTAATTCGGGATCTAACTGCTTACCAATGCCTTCAATAATTGATATTCCGCGTAAAAGCAAATAAATAAATTCGGGCATCAACACATGGTTTTTCGCCATAATCGATTTTACTTTTGCTACAATATCGTTTACATTGATTTCGTTCAACGCTGTATGTTCCAGCATGTGGAAAATATCGTAAATTTCACGTCCCAACGTTTTTTCGTCTTCAATATGATATTCAATTGCTAAACGTTTCATTAATCGAATAATTTTCTTGGCATCCTGAATCAGAAAACTTTCAATAATTCCCTCTAAAAGTTCCATATCGCCTTTCATGATCTGACCCATAGATCCAAAATCGATAAAACAAAACTTTTGATCGTTCATTATAAAAACGTTACCCGGATGCGGATCGGCATGAAAAAAACCATCTTCTAACACCATTTTCATAAACAACACAATACCCGTTTGCGCAACATCTTTAGGTAACATGCCGTTTTCAATGATTTTTTCTTTGTTGTTCACCTTAAAACCATCGACAAATTCCATGGTTAAAATGTTGTTGTTCGATAGTTCTTTAAATGTTTTTGGAACGTAAACTTCAGAACGGTTTTCAAAGTTTTTTCGGAACTTTTCTATATTATGAAATTCGTTTGTAAGCGATAATTCCCGATACATATTGTTTTCGAAGGAATTAATCAGCTGTGTTAAACTCATTTTTCGGGCAGCATCGTAATTTTTTTCAAGGATTTTAGCCAGATCTTTCATAATCATGATATCCGATCTTATGATTTCGTCAATCGTAGATCTTTTCACTTTGATAACTACTTTTTCGCCATTAACCAAACGTGCTACATAAACCTGCGAGATAGAGGCCGAAGCAATGGGAGTAGGGTTGATATATTCAAAATGTTCATCGGCATTTATCAGCAGTTCATCGGCTATCTTTTTGTAAATATCCAATTCTTCTGGTGGAACATTGTCCTGTAGTTCGGCTAATTCGGCAATCATTTCAGCAGGCAGAATATCTTCACGGTTGCTGAACATTTGTCCTAATTTAACGTAAGTAGGTCCTAATTCTTCCAACACCAAACGCACACGCTTGTAAACGCCGAGTTTAAAAATTTCTTCGCCCCGTTTCGATTTTAAAAAACCTTTTGGCAAATACTTTTCGGCACTTGAACGTGCAATGATATCATCAAATCCGTATTTTGATAATATGCTGATTACATTGCCTATACGTTTAATTTTTTTGATTTGGTTCATAGCCTTTTTTCTTGATTAAAAGGTATAAAAAAAGTAGTAAGGTTTTCTTACTACTTTCTTAAAATTTTATTGAATTATTTCTTTAAAGAAGAATTGGCGTTTTTGATAGTTACCTTTAAAGCTTCTTCGTCTTTAATTTTATCCATTACTAAAACATCATTTTCGTGAATGTTTCCGTTGATGATTTCTTCTGCCAATAAATCTTCCACATACTTTTGGATGGCACGTTTTAGCGGACGCGCTCCATATTGCTTGTCAAAACCTTTATCTGCTATGAAATCTAATGCTTCTTGTGTTAATTCTAATTGATAACCTAATGCCATCACGCGCAGGTACAGTTTTTCAATTTCGATATTAATGATTTTATGGATATGTTCTTTTTCTAAAGCGTTGAACACAACCACATCATCAATTCTGTTTAAGAATTCTGGTGCAAAAGCTTTTTTCAATGCGTTTTCGATAACTGATTTTGTTAAATCGTCTTGTTGGTCTTGTTTTGCTTTTGTTCCGAAACCAACGCCTGTTCCAAAATCTTTTAATTGCCGTGCACCAACATTCGATGTCATGATAATGATCGTATTTCTAAAATCGATCTTTCTACCTAAACTGTCTGTTAAATGTCCGTCGTCTAAAACTTGCAACAACATATTGAAAACATCAGGATGCGCTTTTTCAACCTCGTCTAACAAAATAACCGAATATGGTTTTCTACGCACTTTCTCTGTTAACTGACCGCCTTCTTCGTATCCAACGTATCCCGGAGGTGCACCAACTAAACGCGAAATGGCAAATTTCTCCATATATTCGCTCATATCAATACGAATCAAAGCATCTTCAGAATCGAAAATTTCTTTTGCGATAACTTTAGCCAACTGTGTTTTACCAACGCCTGTTTGACCAAGGAATATAAACGAACCAATTGGTTTGTTAGGATCTTTTAAGCCCGCACGATTTCTTTGAATTGACTTTGCAATTTTTGCCACCGCTTCGTCCTGACCAATAACTTTGCCTTTAATGGCATCTGGTAACTTAGCCAGTTTTTTACTTTCGGCTTGTGCAATTTTATTTACCGGAATACCTGTCATCATTGAAACTACATCGGCAACATGCTCTTCGGTAACGGTAATTTTGTTGTTTTTAGAATCTTCTTCCCAACGTTCTTGTGCAACGGCTAAATCTTTTTCAATGCGTTTTTCATCGTCACGTAAAGCCGCAGCTTCTTCGTATTTCTGACGTTTAACTGCATCTGATTTTTTATCGCGCACTTCTTCTAATTCTTTTTCAAGATTTAAAATATCGTCCGGAACTTCAATATTTGTAATATGTACACGAGATCCAGCTTCATCCAACGCATCAATAGCCTTGTCTGGTAAGAAACGCTCGCTCATATATCTGCTTGTTAATTTCACGCAGGCTTCAATAGCTTCGGGCGTATAAATTACATTGTGGTGATCTTCGTATTTAGGTTTAATGTTGTTCAAGATGGTAATTGTTTCTTCTTCGGTAGTAGGTTCTACAATTACTTTTTGAAAACGACGTTCTAATGCTCCGTCTTTTTCAATGTACTGACGGTATTCATCTAACGTTGTTGCACCAACACATTGAATTTCTCCACGAGCCAATGCAGGTTTAAACATATTTGATGCGTCTAACGAACCTGTTGCACCGCCGGCACCAACAATGGTATGAATTTCATCGATAAAAAGAATGATATCGTCGTTCTTTTCCAATTCGTTCATTACGGCTTTCATTCGTTCTTCAAACTGACCGCGGTACTTTGTACCCGCAACCAAGCTTGCCAAATCTAAAGTTACCACACGTTTGTTGAACAAAATACGCGATACTTTCTTTTGAATGATACGCAACGCCAAACCTTCTGCAATAGCTGATTTACCAACACCAGGCTCACCAATTAACAACGGATTGTTCTTTTTACGGCGAGATAAGATTTGCGAAACTCGTTCGATTTCTTTTTCGCGACCCACAACAGGATCCAGTTTTCCTTGTTCTGCCAGTTCGGTTAAATCGCGACCAAAATTATCTAATACCGGAGTTTTAGATTTTTTACCTGCTTTGTTTTGTGCTGACGGATTATTGAAATTATCTGACATACTGTCACCTCCTTCATCGTCAAATGCACTGTTACGTGGTTGTTCGCTTAAAGATTCTGAGCTAGACAATAAACTTACAAATTCTTCTTTGGCGTTATCATAATCAACCTTACAACGATTCAATAAAATTGTTGTAGGGTCCTCGGTATTTCTTAATATCGACATAAGAATATGACCTGTATTGATAACATCGGTTTTATAAAGTTTTTTTTCCAGAAACGCTCGTTTTAAAGCATTTTCGGCTTGTTTTGTAAGATGAATGTTCTTCTTTTCTGTATTAATAATTTTATTAGGGTTCTCTGGAATCAATGCTTCAAATCGATTCTTCAGAAATTCTAAATCAATTGATAAGTTTTGTAATATCGTGATTGCTTCGCCTTGGCTTTCGCGCAAAATACCAAGCATGATATGCTCTGTACCAATATAATCGTGCCCTAAACGTAAAGCTTCATCTCTACTAAAGGTAATTACTTCCTTTACTCTTGGTGAAAAATTGTCGTCCATTTTATAATATTTAGGGTTTTTATTTTAACATATCAAAATCTGTACCCTTTATTTTATGGCAGTGCTTTTTGATGTTATCTAATTTAACAAACTAATTTCTATTTTCCTACTATGTTAAAAGAAAAAAGATAGCTTAATTGCTATCTTGATTTATTGAGTTTATGATGGATGCTTCCGGTGCTTCCTCGGTATTTTCTTCTTCGTAACCTTCGTCATAATATTCTTCCGGC
Source organism: uncultured Flavobacterium sp. (assembly GCA_946479395.1). Next base: position 5,427 of record CAMLFV010000101.1, read on the forward strand.
TCGTTCATTGATTTAATTTCGTCATCGGTGTACTGATAATGCGAATTGAATTTCTTTGTTTTTTTGTTGTAAACCAACACTTCTTTTCTATAATCGGTTTTAATCATTAAACCTCCACAAGTTGCTGGTGTTAGTTTTGCTTCGTTTTCGTAGATTTTTGCACCAACTTTAAAAGCATTTATGGTAGGCAATTCGTTTTCGAAATTTTTAATGTACAAACCTTCGCCTTTATGATTAAAAATTACCAGCATACTGCTTGTGTAATCGTTATTTTCAAACAAAACTGCTAAATCGTCTTCATCGTTATCATCATCGGTAAAATCGCCAAATGCATAAACCGATTTTGCACGATCCGCAATTTTGGTTAAAAAGTATGTTCCGTCTAAATAATTATTGTATTCTAAAAAGTTATAGATATGCTCACGATAGTTTTCCGGAATGTTATCGTATTCCGCTACAGAAAAAATTCCTTTTATGGCATCGAGGCGTTCCTGAGAAAGCTCATTTTCATTTTCGATTTTTGCCATACGGTGCTTATAATCTAAAAAGAAATATCCACCAGCACCAATTAAGATAAAACCAAGTATTACTAGTAAAATGATTAAACCTGTTTTAGATTTCTTTGGCTTTATTTCTGTTTTGCTTTCTTGAAAATGTTCGTTATTTGTTTCCATGTTTTTTTCTAAAAATTTATCAAATGTAAAAAAAACTTTTATTTTAACAATTGTTTTATTGACTATCTGAAATTTTGTATCGAAATATATTTGATAACCTTTTATATGTAAAGACCTCACAGGTTTTTAAAACCTGTGAGGTCTGGAATATCAATAATTGATATAGTCAAAAAAAATAAGCCCGATATAACTATCGGACTTATCTGTATATTTGGTTAGAATTATCTAATTATGATAATGCTTCTTTAACGCGATCTGATGCTTCTTGGAATTCGATAGCCGATAAAATTGGCATACCAGACTCGTCGATGATTTGTTTAGCTAAATCTGCGTTTGTTCCTTGTAAACGTACAATAATTGGCACTTTAATATCGTCGCCCATGTTTTTGTAAGCATCAACAATACCTTGAGCTACACGGTCGCAACGAACAATTCCACCAAAAATATTGATTAAGATTGCTTTTACGTTTGGATCTTTTAAAATGATACGGAAAGCAATTTCAACACGCTTTGCATCTGCAGTTCCACCTACGTCTAAGAAGTTAGCTGGTTCAAAACCTGCATACTTAATTAAATCCATAGTAGCCATTGCTAAACCTGCACCGTTAACCATACAACCTACAGTTCCATCTAAATCAACATAGTTTAAACCTGCTGCTTTAGCTTCAACTTCGATCGGACGCTCTTCTGTAACATCACGCATTTCAGCGTAATCTGCATGGCGGTATAATGCGTTGTCGTCTAAAGTTACTTTAGCATCAACAGCAATAATTTTATCATCAGATGTTTTTAAAACCGGATTGATTTCGAACATTGAAGCATCACAACCAACATAAGCGTTGTATAATGCATCAACAAACTTAACCATTTCTTTGAATGCACCACCTGATAAACCTAAGTTAAAAGCAATTTTACGTGCTTGGAAACCTTGTAAACCAACAGATGGATCAATTTCTTCTGTAAAGATTAAGTGAGGCGTATGTTCTGCAACTTCTTCGATATCCATTCCACCTTCGGTAGAATACATAATCATGTTACGACCTGTGGCGCGGTTTAACAATACAGACATATAAAATTCTGAAATTTCACTGTCTCCAGGATAGTAAACGTCTTCTGCAATTAATACTTTGTTTACTCTTTTACCTGTTGGTGGAGTTTGTGGAGTAATTAAATCCATACCAATAATTTGACCTGCGATTTCTTTAACCTGGTCTAAATTTTTAGCTAATTTAACGCCACCGCCTTTACCACGACCACCAGCATGAATTTGAGCTTTAATTACATGCCAACCTGTACCTGTTTCTTCTGTTAATTGTTTTGCTACTGTTACTGCTTCTTCTGCTGTATTAGCTACATGACCGCGTTGCACACGTACACCATAACTAGAAAGTATCTGTTTACCTTGAAATTCGTGTAAATTCATTGAATTATATGTTTTTTAGATGTACAAAAATATAAAACTTGTTTTACATTGCCTAAAAAAAATGAAATATTGTTGTTTTGGTAATGTTGGTGATCTATATTTCTGTGATTAATTATTTGTTTTTACTTTATATTATTAAATCGGTTGGTGTAGAATCGTCGTTAATTTCAACAATAGCAGGGTTTTCTTCGTTAACCTGTTTAAAACCAATTTTGTTGATCGGCGGTTTTTTAGCTTGAAATGATTCTAAATCGGCTTCTAGTTCTAAAATTCTATGAGGAAAATCCTGACCCACATTTTGTTTTGCTTCAATTAAAAAAACGGCACACCTTTTAATATAGTCGGGAGTTAGCTTTGCTTTGGCTTCGTTGAATGATGCTGTTAGAACTTTTTCGGTTAGTTCGATGTTCTTGCTTTCGTCTTTTCTGTAAAGCGAATATAATCGTTTTTTTAAAGATTGTGTAAAATCAATTACCATAGTGTTCGAAAACAACCTCATTTCGTTTGCAATTGGTTCCCAAAACGATTTACACAAAGCGTTATGCGTTTTAAGAATCTTTAAAAGCGGAGAATCTTCTATTAAATTCTGTGTTAAATGATAAATAATCAATTGCGCACGTTCGTCTGAATTTGGTGGAAAAATTGGTATCTGCATATCAAATCTGCCCGGTGCCAAAACTTCGTCGTTGAACAAACTCAATATTTCTGCCGATCCAACCATTAATAATTCCTGATGAATATCTTTTTGTGTGTGACGCAAAATGGTGTTGATCAATTCAATATTTTCTGAAAAGAAATTCTGCTCACCGTTTTTACTTAACAATTCATCTAAGGAATCAATAAATAGCATGGTTTTAGGATGCTGCATTTTGGTATTTAAAAAATGCGTAAAAGAATTTTTGGTTGTTTTTAAATTTCCTGCCAGATAATCTTTGTAAACGTGGACAAATTCATAACCAATCATCTGTGCCATTTTACGTGCCCAGAATATTTTTCCGCTTCCTGGTGGTCCGTACAATACAATTCCTGCAGGTTTTGAAATTCCCCAGGTTTTAGACTGGTCTTTGTTCATAAACGGATCCAGCATATCGCTTAAATAGAAGTACAAATCGGTGTAACCAACCAAGCGTTTTGCGGCATAATCTTCAGTTTCGGGAAAAGCTTCGTCGATAAAAGGATATTCGCCGCCAATGTACAAATGTATCAGGTAGCTAGAAAGGTTTGTCTTTATATTTTTAGCAGCTTCTGCAGGAATTCCGTTTGATACAAAGAATTCTAACACTTTTTCTTCACTTACATTTATCGTTTTGGCAATATCTGCCAAGGTTTTTTCTTTAGAATGATCTTCGGCGTATTTCTTTAAAAAATCGATATTTTTCAAAGTAAACTGCTTAAAATTTTCGGTTACGTTGAACTGTTCATCAATGCAGATGCTTAAATCTATATTAAAATCGTAGATGAAATTCTGTAAGCTTTCTAACGAAATTCCTAACTCATCGGATAAATCTTTTAATCTCATTTTTTATTTTTAAAGATACTAAATGCGTTAACTTAAATTACAAAGTTGTATTTGTTTTAACTTTTTTTGGTTGATAGAATTTGGTCTATTGCTTTGATAATATCGTTTTGCGATTGTTTTTCGGTATCTATAAACGTACTGCCGTTGCCATAAGGTGCGTAAACTTGGGTACGTGTAACAGAAAAAAGTCCGATTGTTGGCGTTAATGCCGCGCTGCTTAAGTGCATCATTCCGGAATCTGCGGCAACAACCAATTCACAGTTTGCCATTAACGATGCTATTTCGCGAACATCTTTGCTGTAATAAGTTGGCAGTTTTCGTTCTAACTGTGAAATATCTTCAACCGGTAAAATTTCAATCAAATTATATTCTTCTGAATATTTTGGGTAGAATTTTTCATAAAAATTGTTCCACCATTCAACCGAATAGCATTTTGCGCCTGTTGCAAACGTAAAAAATGCAATGGTTTTGCGGTTATCATTTTTTGTAACTTTTAGTAATTCTTGTTTGCCTTGATTTAATTCTGTTGTTGATAATTTTAAATCTAAAACGGGAACATCGCCACTCAATGGTTTTTGATTTAAAACTTCTAAAAATCGACGGAAATTATAAACCGGATATTTCGCAATATGTTCTATGTCGCTGTATTTATCTTTTAATTCTTCGAAATCATCGCCATAAAACTTAAAATCTGCCGATGGAATTATTGTTGATATTCTGCCCGAAGACGAGCCTTTTTCTACATTAATTACTAAATCGTATTTTGTGCGTTTTAATGAAAACCATACTTTTAGATATTCCGAAAAATCTTTTAATGGTTTTTTA